>NZ_JASJFF010001309.1:0-2255 GCF_030065435.1 Microcystis sp. M53603_WE2 | reverse complement strand
TTGCGGCAAAAATTTTTTCCTGGCGGCAGGGTGTAGCGTTTTACCAATTTTGATGGGGTCAATTACCTAATTTTCAGGTAAAAAGTCCCAGAATTTTCCACCCGATCACTCCGGGATCTGGTACTTTTTGGTTTCCAAAAAGTCTAAAAGTCTTACCCAACAAGGTTTTTATATTTATTCAGCAAACCCTAATTACCAGTTACTGTTTACTGGACGGCTACGCCGTGCCTTTGGCAACACTGAAAAAAGCTCCCCTCCCTCCGTATCTGGAATGGACGCATAGGTTTATGTGATTGTCAACATAGATTTGCGAACTTTTTTGTCGAAACCGGATCTTAAACTTTAAAAATAGGCATGATGGGAATAGTTGGGATCGAGGGGGTGGAAAGACGGATAAACTGGTAGCTTTGTACTTACACATACTTGGCGATATCAGGAATTCACGCTACTCTAGGTATCGGGTTCTTTACATTTTGTTACTTAACATCCGTAAACAAACCTGGTTCATATACTTTATACTCTCAAAAAAGAATCTTAAAAAAGTATTAAGGTTTTATAATTGAGCAGTGTTGTCAGGAGGAACATTGTGTTTAAACGACTTGCAGAACAGCATCGCCAACTGGTCAAAGACTTGGTCATGGATTTACAGGCCTTAGCGATCGCACTAGAAAATCAAGGTTATCTAGCATCTTGCTACACCTGTGGCGGTCAAATGAACAGCGCATCCTTTATGGTCGGATTGGGTGAAACCCATCTAATTCGGTTTCTCGTGTCCGATTACGGCATCACCTGGACAGAAATGCGCGATGATCGAGAGTTAATGAAACTCGAAGGTGCGGAAGCCATCAGCCAACTACAGGAATTAGCCAATCTGATTAAATATCAAATTTCGCCGGCGGAATTTATTGACAAAAAACCCTCCTCCGTGCTGCAACGGTTAGAGACGGTTTAACCCCAGATGTGACCTAGACCTGTATGTTTAGCGAACTTTTTCCCTAACCTTTCAGCCAACTGTTAGCTAGATAGGCCATTCGTTTCATCTCTTTTCGTCCCCGGGAGACGGAATCGAGGATCATGCCACAGGTCAAACTTAAAAAGGCTAAAAGCATGATCGAGGCCGATAAAATAGCGGTGGGAAAACGTGGTACTAAGCCGGTTTCGAGGTATTCAAACAGGACGGGGATCGCTAAGAGGAGGGAAATAACCGCCAAAATTAGCGAGACAAGGCTAAAAAAGAGAAAAGGACGAATTTCTTTAAAAAGTAGGATAGCGGTTCCCAATACTCGCCAGCCATCTTGAAAGGTTTTTAACTTACTTTGGGAACCTTCGGGACGTTCCCCGTAGAGGGTTGGTTCTTCAGCGAAGGGAATTTTTAATTCTAAAGCGTGGATAGTTAACTCGGTTTCAATCTCGAAACCATTGGACAAAGCGGGAAAAGATTTGACGAAACGACGAGAAAAGATGCGATAACCGGAGAGCATATCGATTAAACGCGCTCCAAACAGAAATTTCACCAATCCCGTTAAAAATAGATTACCGGCGCGATGACCGGGACGATAAGCCTGGGAGGATTTTGCCGCTTCCCGACGCGCACCGACCACCATATCTAACTGTTCTCGCAGCATTCGTTCAATTAAGCGTCGTACTGCCGCAATTTCGTAGGTATCATCACCATCGATGAGAATATAGATATCGGCCTCGATATCGGCAAACATCCGCCGGACAACATTGCCTTTTCCCGGTTGGATTTCCTGACGCACGATCGCCCCCGCTTTGAGGGCCTCGGTCACGGTATCATCGCTAGAGCGGTTGTTATAGACATAAATTGCCGCTTCTGGCAGAAAAGTTTGAAATTGGGAGACCACTTTTGCGATCGTTAGTTCTTCGTTGTGACAGGGAATAATCGCCGCAATACGATAGTTTTTCAGGGAAATAGGCGATCTGGTTGTCAGGTTCTCGATCATGGCTGACGACAATGTTTAATAATAGTTAGGGGTGTTTCTTGACGTTGGACGGCTTGACATCCTCACCGCCGTAAACGGACGGTGATTCCCAAACCTCACGATTTAGGTTTCTGCTTCTTTCCCTTGCGGGGTTCCGCACCTGCCTTAACAGATTTACTCTGTTCTGGTCTTATGGTCGCAACCCGGACTGACACCGCAAGCCCTGCGGCCAAAATATTTTTACTGGCGTTAATATCTCGGTCATGGTGAGTCCCACAGTCTGGACAGTCCCATTCTCGAACATTTAACGGC
>NZ_JASJFF010000437.1:0-2716 GCF_030065435.1 Microcystis sp. M53603_WE2 | reverse complement strand
ACCCTGAATATAAAAAGCGTCTAAGTGGACACTAAATTGTCAATAGGAGGAGCGTAGTCAATGGGACTACCTTGGTATCGAGTACACACAGTCGTTCTCAACGACCCGGGCCGTTTAATTTCCGTTCACCTGATGCACACCGCACTGGTAGCGGGTTGGGCTGGCTCCATGGCCCTCTATGAGCTTGCTATTTTCGACCCCAGTGACCCCGTATTAAACCCGATGTGGCGGCAAGGAATGTTCGTGCTGCCCTTCATGGCCCGTTTAGGTGTCACTGGTTCTTGGGGTGGCTGGAGCGTCACCGGCGAAACTGGTGTTGACCCCGGTTTCTGGTCTTTTGAAGGCGTTGCCGCCGCTCATATCGTCTTATCCGGTCTGCTATTCCTAGCGGCGGTTTGGCACTGGGTTTTCTGGGATTTAGAATTATTTATCGATCCCCGCACGGGCGAATCTGCCCTCGATTTACCGAAAATGTTCGGTATTCACCTGTTCTTATCCGGTTTACTTTGCTTCGGTTTCGGTGCTTTCCATCAAACAGGCCTTTGGGGTCCCGGGATGTGGGTTTCCGATGCCTACGGTTTAACCGGTCATGTGCAGCCCGTAGCTCCCGAATGGGGACCGGCTGGTTTTAACCCCTTTAACCCCGGGGGTGTGGTAGCTCACCACATTGCTGCGGGTATCGTTGGGATTATCGCCGGTTTATTCCATTTAACCGTTCGTCCCCCCGAAAGACTCTATAAAGCCCTGAGAATGGGTAATATCGAAACGGTGCTTTCTAGCAGTATCGCCGCTGTTTTCTTTGCCGCTTTCGTCGTGGCCGGAACCATGTGGTACGGTAATGCTACCACCCCGATCGAACTCTTTGGCCCGACCCGTTACCAATGGGATAAGGGCTATTTCCAAGAAGAAATTGAGCGTCGCGTCGAGGCCAGCATTGCCAACGGAGCCACCATCGCCGAAGCTTACCAAGCAATCCCCGAAAAACTGGCTTTCTATGATTATGTCGGTAATAGCCCCGCTAAAGGTGGTTTATTCCGTACTGGTGCCATGGATAGCGGTGACGGTATCGCTAAATCTTGGTTAGGACACCCCGTGTTCAAAGATGGCGAAGGTCGCGTCCTCAGCGTGCGTCGGATGCCTAACTTCTTTGAAACCTTCCCCGTTGTCCTGACTGACTCGGAAGGTATCGTTCGCGCGGATATTCCTTTCCGTCGTGCGGAATCGAAACTGAGTATCGAACAAAGTGGTGTTACCGTTTCTTTCTACGGTGGCTCTCTCGATGGTCAGGTGTTCAGCGATCCTGCTGATGTGAAGAAATTTGCCCGTAGAGCGCAACTCGGTGAAGCTTTCGAGTTTGACACCGAAACCCTGAAGTCTGACGGGGTATTCCGCACTTCTCCGAGAGGTTGGTTTACTTTCGGTCATGCTGTCTTTGCTTTACTATTCTTCTTCGGTCACATCTGGCACGGTTCTCGTACCATCTACCGCGACGTATTCGCCGGGGTCGATCCGGATCTGGAAGAACAAGTGGAATTCGGTTTATTCCAAAAATTGGGTGATCTTAGCACTCGTAAACAAGAAGTTTAGTTTTAGCTAAATCATCCCTATAACTAAAGGAGTCAAGTCTTTGACTCCTTTTTTTAATTAGGGTATGCTGAAAAAGTTTTTCGTGGGGGCAGGGTGTGGGGTGTGGGGTGTGGGGAGAAGGGAGCAGGGAGTGGGGAGCAGGGAGAAACAATTCATAACTTGAGAGTTAATCACACTATTAAAAACGGATTTATCCTAAATCCGGTTATTAAAAACTGATTATTTATTCTCCCCTTTTTCTGTGCGTTACTCAAGGGATTTAGTATTAGTATAAAGTTCGATCGAGCTTTACTTTTCACCGAATACTGAAAAAACCGCTAGTTATTTCTATAACTAACGGCTTTTTGCTGGGGGAAATTACCCGTAATGGAATTACATAGAGGAACCTAAACCGGCGTAAGCTCCGTAGAAGAAAAGACCAAGCACAGCGATAACGCCTAGACCGGCGATGGTGGCGACTAACCACAAAGGAATACGACCTTCTGCGAACATGAATAACACCTCCTAATTGCGATGACAATGAATCGGGACTAATTAGTTAAAGAAATAGCTGGAAAATAAAATTCCCAAGACAGCAACTAGGAGTAAACCTAGGTAAAGAGAAGTACGATTTAACTCGACGGCTTGCCGATTCGGATTAGGTGTTCTTTCCATAATTGTTCTCCTAGCGTTGAATAAACTGCATTGCCGCAATTGCACCGATAAAGAAGACAGTGGGAACCGCTAAGGTATGAACTGCCAACCAGCGAACGGTGAAAATGGGGTAAGAAATGGGTTGATTGGGATTACCACTAGCCATTGTTTTTATCCTTAATTAAAGTAAACTACTGATTAAACTGCTCGATTTGATTTTTGGCCTCAAAGCGATCATTAATGATCGGTAATTCTTGACGCTCTTGAGTGTAATACTCATCGGGACGGGGAGTGCCAAAAACATCGTAAGCTAAACCGGTACTCACGAATAACCAACCTGCGATAAACAGCATGGGGATGGTGATGCTATGGATAATCCAGTAACGAATACTGGTAACGATATCGCCAAAAGGACGTTCGCCGGTACTACCTGACATGGACGGTTCTCCTCGGAATGATAGGACTTGAAAAATTCAATCTCTATAATAGAGACTTT
>NZ_JASJFF010000022.1:0-1812 GCF_030065435.1 Microcystis sp. M53603_WE2 | reverse complement strand
TAGTGCAAGAAAATAGGATTGGGACATTCAAAAACCTTGCATTATTCTCCTCGTAGTACATAAACTGGTACAAAAAAAGAGGGCAACAAAGCCTGAAACTCCCGACGACCGGCTACTGACTCCTGACTCCTGACTCCTACCCCCAGGAAAAACTTTTTCAGCAAACCCTAATAAGGGTGTGTTAGCTAGGGCTAACACACCCCTACCGATTATTTCTGGTGGTTAATTTTCCCGCAAAAATCAACAATTGTCCGACTCACCGCAGGGGATGGACAGGGATAGATTAGATAACGACAATATTGGATGCAGTGAAGGTTGGAATACCAAGAAGATTTGCGATTCGAACCGAACCAGCGCCACCAACACCATCTACGTCAAACCATAAAGCACCATTGGCAGTATTGTAGATAAATCTTTGAGCTGCAGTAGCAGCGCTATTGATTCCCGCACCAGAACGGAATTGTGCAGCACCCAAAGGACCAGCAGTCAGTCCACCAGCGAAACCAGTGGCGGAAACATTGATAACATCACCTTGAGAGGAGCTAAAACCCGAGATCCAATCAAATCCTTCGCTGGGACTGTTGAAAACAAAATTGTCAGCACCAGCACCACCAGTTAAAGTATCGGTTCCAGCACCACCAACTAAAGTATCTTTTCCATCACCACCAACTAAAGTATCGTTTCCAGCACCACCGACTAGGCTATCGTCGAACGCACTACCTGTGATGAAATAGGAATCAGTGAGGGTGAGTGGTGCGATCGTACTTACTATTTGCGGACCCGACGCTTTCGTGAAAGTAACACCGCCGGTTGTTAGTTGATAAGTGCCGGCAGTCGAAGCTCTAACAAAGGTAAGGCTATCTGCTGGCAGGGAAAGGGTCGTAGAAAAGCCTCCACCGTACTTGGAAAGGGTTGCTGTGTTATCAGCAACGCCTGCTTTGGCTATTCTCCAAACTGTATCGCCGCCCGCACTTAAAAGGCCCAGGGAAGTGAGATTATCGTCGGCAAGGCCTGTTGCTGATATACTAATGGGGACAGTAGGATGGGCGTTCAGGAAAGCGGCAACTGACGTAGTCACATTAGGATTGAAAGTAACACTAGAGGTGGAGTCAGCGAATGATATAGTTACAGTGGGCATGGTTTTTCCTTTGAATGATTTGTTTGAATTTGAAGAGTCTGATAATCTTCCTCCCGATTATTATATACCAAGAAAAAAAATGCAATCATGTTTGCGAGGCTTGTTTCCTGAATTATTGCTAATGGTTAAGTTTTTATCAATTTTGGGTTAATTTTTGGCTGGGTGTGATATAAATCAGACCAGAAATTAAAGTTAATATCACCGATAGCCAAAAAGCCACCAGAGCAATTAAATTATATTCAGAAGGCAAGGGAGCGATTAAGAGAGCGATAGCGACAATTTGGCTGACTGTTTTGCTTTTTCCCCACCAATTAGCCCCTTTTATGTCGCTATTTCCTGTTAAATTCGGATTAATGCGCCAACCAGCGATCGCTAATTCGCGAGCGAGAATCAAAAATACTCCCCAAGCAGCAATTAAATCCATTTCAATCAGAGCTAAGAGGGGAGCGAGAACCAGTAATTTATCGACCAAAGGATCGAGAAATTTGCCTAATTCGGTGATTTGATTTAATTTTCGCGCTAGATAACCATCGAGCCAATCGGTGCTGGCAGCAATCAGAAAGATAATTAAACTTAACCAGCGATCGATTTCTGTGCCTTGGTGCAACCAGTATAAAATTAATGGCAGTCCCAAGAGTCGCGATAGGGTAATCGAGTTGGGTAGGTTCATTTTT
>NZ_JASJFF010000936.1:0-2738 GCF_030065435.1 Microcystis sp. M53603_WE2 | reverse complement strand
TTGAGGGGGTCAATTACCTAATTTTCAGGGAAAAAGTCCCTGAATTTCCCCCTGATCACTCCCATATCTGGTACTTTTTGAGGGGAAAAAAGTCCAAAAGTCTTATCCAACAAGGTTTTTAGATTTATTCAGCAAGCCCTACTTAACTGATAACTGATAACTGATAACTGATAACTGATAACTGAAAAAGAATCGGGTAGGTTTATATAAACCCGCCCGATTTTGCTTTAATTTAATTTGATTTGGTTGGGTTTAAACCGATACTAAACCACCAGCGGCCTGGTATCTAGCGCGAGCTTTGCGCCATGATTGTTGCGCTTGGATAGTTTTGCGACGGTCATCCCCTTTACTGACTTCATCGAGACGGGTTTGGGCCTGTTCGTATTCGGCGCGAGCTTTTTCTTTATCGATTTTTGAGCCTAATTCCGCCCCATTAACGAGGACTTTGATCTCATTATTTTCGACTTCGGCAAAACCGCCCAAAACCGCGATATTTTCCCAGTCTTTCCCCGGTCGAATTCGCATTACGCCAATATTCAGGGCAGTTAATAAAGGAGCGTGACCGCTAAGAATACCTAATTGTCCCGTGGAACTGGGTAGGATTACTTCTTCAGCCACGTTATCCCAGACAATGCGATCGGGTGTAATAACCCGTACTGTAATGCTCATTGGTGATAATAACGATAATTTTGGCAGATTTCTGGGTTTAGTAACCGCGTTTAGCGGTTACTACTGACTTTTAATTAGCCTTTTTTGAGTTTTGCGCCTTTAGCGATCGCTTCATCGATATTGCCGACCATATAGAACGCTTGTTCGGGTAAGCTATCGAGTTCACCTTTGAGGATCATCTGGAAGCCTTTGATCGTATCAGCGAGAGTAACGTATTTACCTGGAGAACCGGTGAACACTTCCGCCACGAAGAAAGGTTGCGAGAGGAAACGCTCAATTTTGCGAGCGCGGTCAACGGTGAGACGATCTTCTTCCGACAATTCGTCTAAACCGAGAATAGCGATGATGTCCTGTAACTCTTTATAGCGTTGCAGGGTAGATTGGACGGCGCGAGCGGTGCCGTAGTGTTCATCACCGACGATATCAGCTTGGAGCATGGTGCTGGTGGAACCGAGGGGATCTACCGCCGGATAGATACCTTTGGAAGCCAGACCCCGGGATAGTACTGTTGTTCCGTCCAAGTGAGCGAAGGTAGTAGCGGGAGCGGGGTCAGTCAAGTCATCCGCGGGTACATAGACCGCTTGGATGGAAGTGATCGATCCTTCTTTGGTGGAGGTAATCCGCTCTTGCAGGTCGCCTACGTCAGTACCGAGGGTGGGTTGGTATCCTACCGCAGAAGGCATCCGACCGAGGAGCGCCGATACTTCCGAACCGGCTTGCACGAAACGGAAGATATTATCAATAAATAAGAGTACGTCTTGCTTGTTGACATCGCGGAAGTATTCGGCCATGGTCAAAGCGGAGAGACCGACGCGCATTCTCGCTCCGGGGGGTTCGTTCATCTGACCGTAAACGAGGGCGATTTTCGATTCTTCGGGGTTATCAGCGTTGATTACCTTCGATTCGATCATCTCGTTGTAGAGGTCGTTTCCTTCGCGGGTTCTTTCACCCACACCGCCAAAAACCGAGACACCACCGTGTTGAATGGCGATATTGTTGATTAATTCCATCATAATGACGGTTTTGCCCACACCAGCACCCCCGAAGAGGCCGATTTTGCCCCCTTGACGGTAGGGGGTGAGCAGGTCAATCACCTTGATACCGGTTTCAAAAACCGTCGGTGTTACTTCAAGATCGACTAATTTGGGAGCGGGACGGTGAATAGGAGAGGTTTCGGTGACGTTAACCGGTCCTTTTTCGTCCACGGGTTCACCAAGAACGTTAAAAATCCGACCGAGGGTGCATTTACCCACGGGAACGCTAATCGCCGCGCCGGTGTCCACGATATCCATACCGCGCACTAAACCATCGGTGGTACTCATGGCAACGGCCCGCACTTGGTTATCACCGAGTAACTGTTGCACTTCACAAGTAACCGATAGATTTTGACCGGCGGAGTTAGTTCCTTTTACGGTTAAGGCATTATAAATACGGGGCAGTTTGCCACTGGGAAATTCGGCATCGATGACAGGACCGATGATCTGGACGATTTTACCAACGTTAGTTTCTGTTGTCGCTACCATTGTTTATGTCTACTCTGGGTTTTAGCTGATAACTCCCACAAGGGGAAAGTCTTAATTTTTTGTAAAATTAGCCAATACACAGCTTATCACGCTAGGGGATCAGATCAGTTATTTTCGCTATCAGCCCTCAGCAGTCGGTCGTCAGGAGACTCGGAGACGGGAGATTATTTTATTTGTTCCCCCCACTTCCCGCTTCCCGCTCCCTGCTCCCTGCTTAACAAACACAGGGGTTTGCCTTTAATTGAACGTTACCTCATGTCTCAAGGAGAAGATGGCCACAGTGTCGAGGGTTTAATTGCTCAAGATATAGGTTGGGATTTTTAAGGGGAAACTCTCTTTTAAAATTGGGGTTAACCACAGAAACCAAAAACCTACCTAAAGCTTTTTAAAGCTACTCATTTCTGTAGCTAGATAGCTAAAATAAGTAACTTTGGCCACCGATAGATTTTAAGAACGTTATCAGGTATAATCAAGATATGAAGCTAGTTGAACGTCATATTATCAGTCAAAACCATCCCTTATGGTCAGAAATCGACCATTATGCCT
>NZ_JASJFF010000571.1:0-4021 GCF_030065435.1 Microcystis sp. M53603_WE2 | reverse complement strand
GCGTTATAACTGCTTTGTCCATGACGAACAATAATCACACGAGTAGCCAAGCGGTTCAGTCTCCTTAACTAAAAGTCTCAATATCAGATTACAGGCGATCGGGATCGGAGTACAAATCAGTGATCAGTGATCAGTAATCAGCAATTATTATAGTTTATTTGTACTATAATATCGCCTACAGTTTCAAGGCAGCACAGCATATCAAAACTTCCTGATATAACAATCTCTTTGGGATCAAGGGTTTGGCGGTTTTATCAAGAAATCATGACAAGGTACTTGTTCAAAATCGGAATCTTGCTGTTTAATAGGTATTTATAACAAGCGATTCCCTTGATCCCCATCGAGTGGATCTCTCGTTCATAAAGCAATCGATGAGTAGTTAGAAGGATTACCCAGATCACTGCTTTTGCAAATGCCCAAAAACATTTGCCGTCGTAACTAATCGGAGAGCGTCAACTCATGGTTCCAGAATACCCCCCCTTAGATGAGATGACCTTGCGGCAACTACGACGAGTTGCCAGTCAATACAGCATCTCTCGTTACAGTCGGATGCGGAAAACGCAGTTAATCGAGTCAATTACCCAAGCTATGGGAGTAAGCGGCAATTTTAAATCTATTATTAAAGAGGAAAAACCAGTGGAAGCAGCAAAATTTGAATTAGGTCAAGCTAACCCGATCGAAGATATCCTAGGTTCAGTGGATGATGGTTTAGGAGATCTGCCCGGGGGCTACGGTGAAAATCGCATCACCCTCCTACCTCGCGATCCTCAGTGGGCCTATGCTTACTGGGATATCCCCAACGAATCAAAAGAAGATCTCCGTCGTCAAGGGGGACAACAGTTAGCCCTGCGTCTTTATGATGTCACCGATATCGATCTCAATAGCCAAGGCGCGCATAGCGTCCAAGAATATCTCTGTGATGAATTAGCCCGGGAATGGTATTTACCGATTCCGGTCAGCGATCGAGATTATGTTATCGATATCGGTTATCGTTGTGCCGATGGTCGTTGGTTAGTTTTGGCCCGTTCTCCTTTAGTGCGGATTCCTCCCGTCTATCCTTCCGACTGGATTGAAGATATTTTTGTCACCGTTAACTGGGAAGAAGAACTGGTGGGTAAAACTGTTTACGAACTCGTTCCCCCCAGCAAACGCTACGGCAGCAGCGCCGGAACCACGGGAAGCCCTATCTACGACCAAATTTTCGAGAGTGTCGGCGATATCGAGGCCCTACGGGTGGCCGGTTCCTTGTTTGGTTCCATGCAGCACGTCGCTGGTTCCGTACCGATGTCGGAAGTGATCAGTTCTTATGTATTCCCCTCTGGGGTTGGTATGTGGGCAGTTCCCACGGTATCGGGACTAACTGCTTCCGGTATAGGCATAACTGCTTCCGGTATCGGTATGGGTGCTTCGGAAACCCTACAACGTCCGCGCAAATTCTGGTTAGTTGCCGATGCCGAATTAATCGTCTATGGTGCTACGGAACCCGATGCCACCGTAACTATCGGTGGTCGTCCGATTAAACTCAATCCCGATGGCACTTTCCGCTATCAGATGTCCTTCCAAGATGGTTTAATCGATTATCCGATTATGGCCGTGGCCGCCGATGGTGAACAAAATCGTTCTATCCACATGAAATTTACCCGGGAAACCCCCTCTCGCAATACCAACACTAAAGATGAGGCGGTTCTAGAATGGTTATTCTAGATCGGGTTTTCTAACGTTACCAAAGCCAACCTAATTACTTCCCCCTAACTGAGATTTAGTTAGGGGATTTTTTTCGAGAAGTTAACGGCAAGCTACCGAGGGGGTTGCTTGCCGCTATCAACTTCTATTCCCAAATCTGACAGCTTAAATCGCCCGATTTTTGGGAAAGACGCAGATTTTCACCGTAATCGACGGGAACATCGATCACCGTAGGCACCTCTTGCCGGAAAGCCTCCTCTAGTGTCGGGATCAAATCCTGAGTAGATTCCACCCGATAGCCTTTTAATCCCATACTTTCGGCAAATTTAACAAAATCGGGATTACCAAACTTAATAAAAGAAGATGTCCCAAAATAGTTTAACTGCTTCCATTCGATTAAACCGTAACCGCCATCATTAAAGATGAGAGTGACGAAGGGAGTTCCCACCCGCAAAGCTGTCTCCAATTCCTGACAATTCATCATAAAACCGCCGTCTCCCGTCACCGCCACAATGCGCTTATCGGGATAAACTAACTTAGCGGCGATCGCACCAGGGATAGCAATACCCATAGCGGCGAAACCGTTAGAAATAATGCAAGTATTGGGACAATCGGAGTGATACTGGCGCGCCATCCACATTTTATGAGCGCCCACGTCACAAATAGCGATATCTTCCGGTCCCATCACCTGACGCAGATCGTAGATCAATTTTTGTGGCTTGATCGGAAAACCCGTATCATTGGCATAGGTTTCGTAATCGGCCCGAATTTCCGTCTTTAATCCCGCGGTGACAGGAGTTGGTTTATTCTGGCGATCGGCCCGTTTGAGGATATCGATGAGAGAATCGGTGATATCACCCACCACTTCCACCACCGGGGCATAACTGCTGTCAATTTCCGCCGGAGTCATGCCGATGTGAATAATCGGTAATTTCCCGTCTGGATTCCATTTTTTCGGGGAATACTCGATTAAATCGTAACCAACAGCGATAATTAAATCACTGCGCTCGAAGGCACAACTAATCAAATCCCGTTGCTGTAATCCTACCGCCCAAAGAGCCAGAGGATGGGTATAGGGAATCACCCCCTTACCCATAAAAGTGTTAGCCACAGGGATATTCAAGGCCGTGGCGAATTCCGTTAAAGCCTCACTAGCATTAGCGCGAATTGCCCCATTTCCCGCCAAAATCAAGGGATTTTTCGCTTTAGAAATCACTGCGGCCGCCATGTTCAAAGTCCGGTAGGAAGCGTAAACTTTTTCCTGACTATCGAGGGGCAAGGGATGACCATCGGCAGCCATAGCGGCGATATTTTCGGGAAGATCGATATGAACTGCCCCCGGTTTCTCACTTTGGGCGGTTTTAAAGGCTCTCCGTACCACTTCTGGGGTGATACCCGGCCGCACGATTTGTTTATTCCATTTCGTCACCGGGGCGAACATGGCCACCAGATCCAGGTATTGATGGGATTCAATGTGCATCCGATCGGTTCCCACCTGGCCGGTGATGGCCACTAAGGGCGCCCCATCGAGGTTAGCATCGGCTACCCCTGTCATCAGGTTAGTCGCCCCCGGTCCTAAAGTGGAGAGACAAACCCCCGCTTTTCCCGTCAAGCGTCCATAGACATCGGCCATAAAAGCCGCGCCCTGTTCGTGACGGGTGGTGATAAATTTGATCGAGGAGTTTTTCAGGGCTTCCAAAACATCGAGGTTTTCTTCCCCGGGTAGCCCAAAAATATACTCGACCCCTTCATTCTCTAGACATTTAACTAGAAGTTCGGCTGTGTTTAATTCCCCCATAATTCCCTCCTGTAGAGCTTACTTCATCAGTAAAGTCTCTAGAGATAGTTCATCCCGGCGGATTGAGGTTGTTGCGCTCAACTCGTCGGGATGATATCAGTAGACTATATGTACCAATGTAGCTGACTAAAATTTTGTTTAAGTCTATCCATATACCATTGTGACTTAGATCTTGACCCTTGGCAGATTATTTATTAGCACAATTGGGGAGAATTTTTTTTAGACCGTTAATTCTTCGGCGGCGTGGGCTAGTTGGGCGGCGACTTTGGCTAGATAGGGACGACTTAACCACCAGATAAAGGGGGACAGCCAACCCCGCAGAGTGACAGAATAGGAAATATAACTACCACAGAGGGTTGATTCCACTTGGTAGGTCATTTTCTGTTCCATGCCCGGGATAGCGAGAACTCTGAGGCTGAGGAGTTCCCCGGGGCGGACATTTTCCACGAAAACCCGGATAGGAATGGGAGTCAGACGGGTGACAGCTTGATAGATTAACCCCGGTTTAGCGATTAAACCCAAGGGAACATCAGCCTTGGC
>NZ_JASJFF010000195.1:0-6095 GCF_030065435.1 Microcystis sp. M53603_WE2 | reverse complement strand
GTAAAAGCTCTAAGCGTCAAGTACCAGAGAAACCAATTATTTTAGAGGTTTTGAACTGTATCGTAGGGGCCCCCGAAAACAGGCTTCTGTAAGGGAGCGAAAGTCTGGGGAGAGAACCACCTCTGGGTGGGATTTCGCCAGGAATCTAATTCAAGTGGACTCGTTGAGCCAGAAATTCACAGCAGTGATGCTAGAAGAATCCACGTCTGTTTAAGGCGTGGGGTATGTCAAACTAAAAATTGTCTTAATATTCTAACCCTGTTGATCATGAAATCTCGTTATCGGCTGCGTCTTCAGATCTGTCTTGTCTTTCTCATTGTTGCTCTGACGAGTTTCTCTCCTTGGCTAACCCCTAGCGCCTATGCGGGGATCGATGATGATCGCCTCGATGGTAATATTTTTGTGGTCTATGCGGGTAATGGTTCCCTCGTGCCACCGCGTTTAAATTTAGCGGAAACTTTTCAACGGAAAATTCCAGCTATTATTGTCTATTATTTGGATGATAGTAGCGATTGTAAGCAATTTGCGGCGATTGTCTCCCGTTTTCAAGAGTTTTACGGTCGCGCCGCCAGTATTATCCCCGTAAGTGTCGATTCTATCCCCTTAAAGTCTTCCTATCGTGCCGATGAACCGGGTTACTATTATCGCGGTGGGGTTCCCCAAACGGTGGTTTTAGACCAACAAGGTAAAGTGGTTTATGATGGTTTGGGCAATGTTAAATATGAAGATGTGGATGATGTCTTAAGAAAGGTTTTTGAGCTTTTGCCTCGATCGCAATCGCTAGAGTTAAAAAGACGCTCTTTTAACGAGTTTAACGCTGAATTACGCTAGTTACCTCTTTTTTATCCTCAATTGAACCAAAAATAATCATTTAGAGATGCTGTCAGCAGCGTCTCTATCTTGTTTTTAGGAAAAATAAAATTATTTACCTATTGTTTTTATTATCATTTAAGATTTATTTGAACCAAGAAATGCTAGATAATTCAGATTTTATCTGGAGTAACACTTGAAAAATATTTGCAACAGTGCCAGACTGAAAAAAGTTTGCTAACCTGATTATACTGAGAACAATAATCATTCTTATAGGTGTGGGAGACAGCAATGAAAATCAAGCAAAATTTCCTAACAGCAGCCATATTACTGGGTTTTTCTGGTCCGGTACTGGCTAATAGTCTCGAAAACCTCTCTAGTAACCCCATGGCACAGGTAACAAGTGTCAATCAATTGCGGGATGTTTCTCCCACCGCCTGGGCTTTTGAGGCCTTAAGAAGTCTCGTGGAGAGGTATGGTTGTATAGTAGGTTATCCTGACCGCACTTTTCGCGGTGAACGCGCTTTAACTCGTTGGGAATTTGCCGCCGGGTTGAATGCTTGCTTAAATACCCTAGAAAGATTGATTCAAGAAGGAGTAGCGGTATTAAAAGAAGATCTAGACAAAATCAAGCGATTAGTCAGGGAATTCGAGACAGAATTAGCGGCATTGGGTGCTAGGGTTGATAACTTAGAAAATCGAGTCGCTTTTCTGGAAAATAATCAATTTTCCACCACCACTAAATTAACCGGGGAAGTGGTGATGGCATTATATGGGGTAGCCACAGGAGAAAAAAACGGTGGTGAAGGGATTCCCCAAGTGCCAGCTTTTGGTTATCGGGCCCGTTTAGAATTAAATACTAGCTTCACAGGCAAAGATTTACTCTATACCCGTCTAGCAACGGGAAATATTGCCGATTTAGCCGATACTACGGGAACTTTTGAAAGCACCTTAGCCTTTACCCAACCGGACGGCAACGATTTATTGCTAGAAGTTTTAAACTACAGTTTCCCCCTAACGGAAAATATCCAACTCTGGTTAGAAGCGACGGGAGGTGCTAAAGATGACTTTACCAATACCCTCAACTTTTTGGATGGAGATGGTGCTAGTGGGGCGCTTTCCGCTTTTGGTACTCGCAATCCCCTTTATTTTGCCCCCGGACAAACTGGACTCGGTTTACAGGGTAATTATGGGGCTTTGCAATTCAGCGCCGGTTATCTTGCCGGGGATGCTAACGATCCTAACCCGGGTGCGGGTTTATTTAACGGTTCCTATACTGCCCTAGGGCAGCTGGGTTATGTTCCTAACGAGAATTTTGGCATTGCTTTATCCTACCTTCATGGTTATAACCAATTAGATACGGGAACGGGAAGCCAGCGCTCGAATTTCCGATTTTTCACCGAAGAACTATTCGGGGAGGCTGTGCCGACAATTAATAATAGTTTGGGTTTACAATTTACTTGGCGAATTGTCGATGGTTTTGTCCTCGGTGGTTGGGGTGGCTATACAAAAGCTATCACTCTTAGCACCTTAGATGGACAACTAGAACGCGGGGATTTAGATATCTGGAATTGGGCGGTAACTTTGGCTTTTCCTGATTTATTTAAGGAAGGAAATACGGCGGGTATTATTGTTGGTATGCAGCCCTGGGTATCTAGTTCTAGTATTAGATTAAATGATGGCAGTGCCACTAATGATCCCGATACTTCCTTTCATATCGAAGGATTTTATGAGTGGAAACTCACCGATAATATCGCCCTTACTCCGGGGGTAATCGTGATTACTTCTCCTAACTCTAATAACAACAATTCCACCTTAGTTATCGGTACTATCCGCACGACTTTTACTTTCTGATTTGTCTAGGCAGCCAGTCAGAAATAAAGATAAAGTATGACGGGATTTGACTTCATTTCTCCACTGGCTGCCGTTCCGCACTCTAGACTAACTGAATGAAGGGGCATTTATGGTATTTTTAGAGGCAATTTAGCCTATTTTTGTGGTTTCTTTTTTGATGGATTTAGAGGGTTTTAGTTTATGTTTGAGGGTTGAAGTTGTGGCGAAGAGGTCGAGGACGATTTGAGGAACACTGTTAAATGTGATTAAATAGAGTACAATAAAAGTTGAAGATACACCTAGTTACCTAGTTAAGCCATGAAACAAGTTCTCAAAAATATTAAGGTATCGGAGATTCCTACACTAATCGCTCAGTTAGGTCTTTCTCCTGAACAAGAAGTTAATCTGACGATTGAGGAAAATTCAGAAAGTCTTATCTCAATTATGGATAAAGTCGGCAAAAAAGCTCAAGCTAAAGGTTTGACAGAAGATAAACTAACAGAACTATTAGTAGATGAATCCTAATCGAGTTGTTATAGATACAAATGTTTTTATTAGTGCTTTACTAAATCCCCTAGGAACACCCAAAAAAGTAATCAATATAGCAGTCAGTCAATTTACTATTCTCCAGAGCGAGGCAACTTATCAAGAATTGGCAACGAGAATAAGTAAAAATAAATTTGACAAATATTTAGAAAAAGATGATAGGTTAGATTTCTTGTCGTCTCTTAAAAATAGGAGCTTATTTGTTGATATATGGCATGAAACGAGAGTTTGTTCCGATTTAGATGATAATAAATTCTTAGAATTAGCTGTATCTGGAATGGCACAATACATCATAACAGGCGATAAGGAGCTTTTAATTCTCAATACTTATCAAGGGATTCCAATTATTACTCCAGCAGAGTTTTTAGTTATTTTCTAGTGTCCCTGAGAATTTTTTGAGGGAGGAAGGCAAAAAAATAAACCTACTCAAGATTGAATGAAGGGGCATTTATGGTATTTTAGAGGCAATTTAGCCAACTTTTGTGGTTTCTTTTTTTGTTGATTTAGAGTGTTTTAGTTGGCGCTTGAGGGTTGAAGCTGCGCCGAAGCCGAAAGGGATGATAATTAACACATACCGCTCGAACTGTTATCTTTTGATGATGAGTAATTTGTTTAGCTTGCTATTGCTGCTAAATCGGTAGTTATACTGGCATTATATCTGGATAATGTTATGATCCCGACAGGGGTAAATTTTATTGCGATTGCGTTAGCGCAAATACAATGTTGATAAAAATTAATGTAGTAACTATAATATATAGCGGTTCTCACACCTGTGTGGCACACTTAAACCTTTGCTAATTAAGCTTTTCAACATCGATAGTGTACCTCTTGCGAACAGGAAACGCTATAGCTACATTTGGAGAGTAAAATTGAAGTGGACATGGGACGACAACAAAAATCGGACAAACAAGCGCGATCACGGCTTGAGCTTTGAAGCCGCTCAATATGTTTTTGCCGATTCTCTCGCTGTCAGCCGTCTTGATCCATACCCAGAGGAAGAACGCTGGCAGACTATCGGACTGATCGGTAAACTGACTGTATTTGTGGTGCATACTTGGCCGGAGTCTGATTCAGTGACCGGAGAGGAAACGGGACGAATTATTAGCGCACGCAGGGCAACAGCCCATGAAAGGAGGGCTTATGAAGAAGGGAGATTGTAATCCAGTACCGCCAGAGATACAGGCTGAAATTGACGCTCTAGCCGCATCACAAGAGCCTATCCGCACAGATCTGATCCCAGAGGCTACGGGAGATTGGAGCAGGGCGCGGCGTGGTGTATTCTATCGTCCGCTCAAACAGCAGATAACTCTAAGCCTTGATGCTGACCTGATAGACTGGTTCAAAACCCAGGCCACACAAGAGGAGGGGTATCAGACCAGTATTAATCGCGTCCTGCGAGAATATGTGGAAACACAGGCAAAAAAATAAACCCCCTCAAGATTGATTGAAGGGGTATTTATGGTATTTTTAGAAACAATTTAGCCTACTTTTGTGGTTTCCTTTTCATGGCGATACAATGAAGTTACTGCCACTTAATGAAACCTCTATGAACCTCATCCTTCCCTCTAAACTTCTGCAAACAGTACAAATGACTGAAGCTCAAATGCTCACGGAAATCGCTGTCATGCTTTATCAGCAGCAACGCCTTAAATTTGAACAAGCAGCCGAACTAACGGGAATGGCACTCGATGATTTCTACCAATTGCTAGTATCGCGTAATATCCTCACTCCACCCACTGACCCTGACGACGAACCAAAAGAACTCATCCTCACCAGTCTTTGTATTTCTCTTCAGCAAGCTAAAGAAGGCAAAGTACATCCCATCTCTGAACTCTGGGATGGCATAGATGACTGAAGAAATTCCCTCTATTAAGCTCCTTTTCTCTGATGAATTCAAGGATCGACTTCGCACCCTCGCCAAACGCTATCGGAGCATTCGTACTGACCTACAACCTCTAATTGATGACCTTCAGATAGGCAAATTCATCGGCGATCAAATACCAGGAATAGGCTACACTGTCTTTAAAGTTCGCCTCAAAAACAGCGATATTCAAAAGGGCAAAAGTAGCGGCTATCGTGTTATCTATCAACTTAAAGACAATGGTTGTGTTTTGATGCTCCTCATCTATACCAAATCTGACCAAACAGACATCCCAGCGCAGCAAATTCAAGACATCATTAATAAGTTTGACAATTTTTAGAAGTATTAATAGATGCCAAAAATAAACCCTCTCAAGATTGAATGAAGGGACATCGATGGTATTTTTAGAGGCAATTTAGCCTACTTTTGTGGTTTCTTTTTCAGTGGATTGAGAGGGTTTTAGTTGGCAACTGATAATAAAGCTTCTTCTATTGGCTTTGGTAACTCAATAGCATGAAACCGATTCACAGAAAAAGCGTAATCTTCACCACTTTCATCAATAACCCGAATTAGACTGTTTATTTCTGCTGTCTCATCAGGGATAACGCGGTATATTTTGCCCACCTCTAGTGAAGCTTCGTAGCCTTCATTATTGAGACAAACTGCGAACTTATTTGTTGGAGATGACTCTATTTTCATGGTCAATCTAGAAACGGTAACTTGAGCTTAAATTCTTTTTTGCCGATGCCATGAGCTTCATACCAATGGACTTCAGCTAACCTTACTAAGCTAAACGGCGCTTAACCTGCATGATCCAATAGCTATAACCCTTTTGGAGTCTATATCGGTGATCCGAAGTAAAAGCCGTTTAGCTTATACCATTGGGAAGCTGAACTTGGGCTATGCCCTTTAATTTTCTCCATTTACCTTTGCCATACTGTTTTTGCAACCGTTCCCGATTACGAATTCCTGTTCCTGTGGCAATAATCTCGATATTCGTAATATCGCTGATAATCTCAAAGTCCACGATCGATCAAGCAATCTT
>NZ_JASJFF010001136.1:0-2300 GCF_030065435.1 Microcystis sp. M53603_WE2 | reverse complement strand
GGACAGGATAGCACCTCTTTTGTCGATGATCGATCCCAAACTTTTGTCGATCCCTACAGTAATCAAGCGCGACAGGATTATTTAATTCTCCTAGAAGCCATTTTACAACGTCGTCCCGATGGAGTTTTATTTGATTATATTCGCTATCCCAGAGGAACGGGAGTCGATTCCGTTGCTGATGATGTCAAAGATTTATGGATTTTTAGTCCGGCATCCCGACAAGCTTTAATTAATCGAGGATTGAATAATAAGGGCAAATTTTTAATCGAACGCTATCTGACTCGTGGCCAAATTTCCCCCCATGATATCGTCGAAGCAGATCGCCTTTATCCCCAAGAAACCGCCCCTCTTTGGCAGGGTAGAATCCCCTTAGAAGAGGAGATGAAACAATCAGTTAAAAGTCGTTTTGATCGCCTCAAATTAGAACTTTGGTTCCTAGCGGTTGCCCATGCTGCCCAGGGTGTAATTGATTATATTAGTTATTTTTCTGCCCTAGTGGAACGTCAGGGAATTCCCGCCGGAGCAGTGTTTTTTCCCGATGGGAATCGTCTTGTGGGTAATCAAGGTTTTGATTCCCGTTTACAAGCTTGGGATAGTTTTCCTCCTTCCCTAGAATGGCATCCCATGTCCTACGCTAATTGTAACGATACTACCTGTGTGGTTAATCAGATCAAAAGAGTAGTGGCAAGCAGGGGAAATCAAACTCCTGTTATCCCAGCTTTAGCGGGTTTATGGGGACAACCCTATAACAATCGTCCCTCCTTAGAAGTGCAAATGGCAGCGATTCGCCTAGCTTTTCCCAGCATAGATAGTATCAGTCATTTTGCTTTTTCTTGGCAAGAACCACAATTCGATCGAGCCAGAAGATTTTGTCATAAGTAACCCCATTTACACCTCTACTTTTACTTCTTCCGTCTCTGTTTTTTCCTGTGTTGGGGGGACTATCAAAGGCGGCAGTTCCGGTTCGGCGGTGTTGAGAGTCGGTGTAATATCGACGTAGTTAATTACCGCCCCTAAAATTTTCACTTCCGCTTCTGTTAACTGGTCAGTTGCTTCACTCAAGAGATTAGAACGAGTTATGCCCTGGCGCGTTACCAGAATAATCCCGTCCGCTAGTTCTTCTAAGAGCAGCGCATCATTACAGCTAGACAGAGAAGGAGTATCCACAATCACCAGATCGAAACGGCCGCGAGAATCTTTGAGAATTAATTGTAATTCGCTCGATTCAATGATAGCTGCCGCTTGTTTTTGCGGACCGGGACTAGGCAAAATGGAAAGGTTTTCAATATTTGGGGCCAGCCGGATCGATTTACTTTTTGCCCCGTAGTAAAGTAGGGGTTCTCGGAAAGAATTGGGATCGGGAGTGACTCCGATTTCTTCGGCCTTAGAGGGACTTCTCAGATCTCCTTCTACTAACAGAGTCCGTCGGCCCGCTAAAGCGGCGGCGATGGCCAGATTATAGGCAGTGGCGGTTTTCCCCTCTCCGCCAGTAATACTGGTGACAACAACCACTTTCACCGTTTCGCCGCCGCCAACAAGTCGCAGGGTACTGCGTAAACGTTCGTAGTAGGGGAGATAATTGGCATTAGCATCGGCGAGAATCGGCTCGATTTCCTCGCCCTCTAAATTCCGGACAATGGGCAATTGTCCCAAGAGTAGTATATCCCGACTAACCAAAGCTTCCCGCAATTCTTGGGGACTGTGCAGGCGATCATCGATCACTGCTAACAGGAGAATCGTACCCAATCCGGCTAAAGTTCCCAAACCAGCACCCACCAAGAGAATCAAGGTACGATTCTTGCGGTTAAACACCTGTTCGATCGGTTGAGCAACCGGCGGTTGGGCGACGGTGAGACTACCCACGGTTTCCGCTTCTGCGGCCTGAGCATCCACCAGAGCATTGAGAATATTCTCGTAGATACCCCGTTGAAAGGCGACAGCTTGGGTTAAACGAGCTTGCTGTAGCTGTTTATCGGGGAATTTTTCGTATTGGGAGCGTAATTGCTGTTCCTGAGTCACCAGGGACTCTAATTGTTTCATCAAACCCTCACGCTGGGTTTGCAGGGTGACTAATTGAGCCGCTAATTGTTGGCGGGTGGCATCGAGATTACTTTGCTGACGGATGCGACTGCTGGGAAGATCGGTCAGGATGCCATCTTTTCCGATCACCTCGGCGGCCCTTTTTTGTAAGAGAGATTCGTTAACTTGCTGTTCTTTGCGTAATTTAACGACGGTGGGATGTTCGGGACGTAAATCCTTCTGTAGTCGCTCCAATTGGGCTTCCGTGCCCAAGATCTGGG
>NZ_JASJFF010000062.1:0-6234 GCF_030065435.1 Microcystis sp. M53603_WE2 | reverse complement strand
TTTTGAGGGGGTCAATTACCTAATTTTCAGGGAAAAAGTCCCTGAATTTCCCCCTGATCACTCCCATATCTGGTACTTTTTGATTGACAAAAAGTCTAAAAGTGTTATCCAGCAAGGTTTTTAGATTTATTCAGCCAGCCCTATTTAGTTTTTTCTTCTTCAATCTCCCGCTGCATTTGGGCGATTTCTTCGGGAGTCATCGCTTCCAGGCGTTTTTTAAAGACGGCATCTTCGTAATCCTTGCGCTGTTTGCCGTAGGTCATATTATCGGTGGCAACTCGAAACAGATAGGTAAAAATCCAACCGATGACACCACCTACCAACACCGCTTGACTCCAAATTCCCGCCGAAGCACTATCTAAACCGGTTTTTTGTAGGATAATGTAGAGGATGCCGCCCATAGCAAACATCCCTATACCGATCCCGATGACATCAATGCGTCTCATGGGTTTTTTTGGTGATAACTTAAGCTTTTAGGGTACGACGTTGGGGACGGAAGTTAAGGAAAGGACTTAACAACAGCATCCCAGGGAAGAAAAAGCTCATCAGAAAGTACATAAACCCTCTTTCCCAAGAAGATGCCACATACCAGCGCGTATTGAGGTAGTAGTAGATAACGGCGGGAATGACGAGCAAATACAAGACACTGAGAGATAGGTAGATCAGGGCGATGATAATGGTTTCTTGCGTCAGAATTGATTGCATAAGGATTGATTTTTATCAATGGCTGTCGGTGAACTGCAATTCACCTGCTGATCATTTTACCCCCTCTTTCCCCCTTTGCGGCGATCGAATTGGCGGACTAAAATAATTTGCTGAAAATACTCTTGCCAATTAAATTATTTGTGATATGATAAAAAATTGTCGGTTAAATAACGGGGGCGTGGCGGAATGGTAGACGCTACGGACTTAAAATCCGTTGAGCCTTATAAGCTCGTGAGAGTTCGAGTCTCTCTGCCCCCATCGATCGAAGTCTATATTTAAACTGAGTGTTGGATATTCTAGTACAAATGTCCATGCTCCCGGGAAAAACTTTTTCAGCCAGCCCTATCTAAAATATCCAATAATTCTAGGGGATGGTGAATGAGATGATCGGGGTTAAATTGAGTGAGAATTTGAGGGGAATTAAAGCCCCAAGCGACGGCCACCACTTGCACTTGACTTTTTTTGGCAGCAGTAATATCTCTAGTTTCATCGCCGACATAAATCATTTCATCGGGACAGAATTTATTTTGTCGGATCAGGCGATCAATAATTTTGTGTTTGCCGAATAAAGGCGTTCCCGAATAGATAAAATCAAATAAATTTAAGAGTTGATTATTTGCTAAAAATATGGTGACGTTTTCCTTGGTATTAGAAGTTATTATTCCTAATCTATAGCCTCTTTCTTTAAGAGTGGCTAGGCAGTGATGCCAGCCATGGAAAGGTTTCAGACATTCAATTTGTTTATTTAATTCCCGTTTAACTCGATAGAGTAAAAAAGGGATTTTAACGGGGGAAACTTGGGATTGTTTAATAATTTCTTGGGAACTAAGGTTTTTTAGTCTGGCCAAATCTTCCTCGTTGATGGGTTGATAACCAAAATTTTTAGCCAAACGATTGACAATCTCCACGAAAGTATCGTGGGTATCGGCGATAGTACCATCAAAATCGAACACGACTACTTTAATTGTCATCTTGTGCGGGGTGAGGGGAATGGGCTAAATTAGCTTGGGCATTACGTCGCCACTGCTGGGGTTTAATTCGACGCAGGGCTGACGAGATGAAACGACGATCCCACTCCTCTATAGTTAGATTAGCTAATTCCTCCAACCTTGGCGAGAGGTTTTCGGGACGAGGTTGAAAATCCTCCACGTCGGTAACTTGGGCAAAACGTTGATTCCAAGGACAGACATCTTGACAGATATCGCAGCCAGCTACCCAACCTTGTAAATTCTCGGCAATTTCTGTAGGCAAAGTTACAGCACGATTTTCGATGGTATGGTATGCAATACAGCGATTAGCATCCACCACAGAGGGACTAACTATTGCTTGGGTGGGACAAGCGCTTAAACAACGGCTACAGGTGCCACAATGGGCGCTATGGGGTCGATCGGGTTCTAAAGGTAAATTAGTTAATATTTCCCCTAAAAAGACCCAACTACCGTAATTGCGGGTAATTAAGTTACCATTCTTGGCAATCCAGCCGATCCCTGCTCTTTGCGCCCAAACTTTATCCTGTACCGGTCCTGTATCCACATAGTAACGGGTTTGAATTTGCTCCCCCTGACTTTCTAACCATTGACTGAGGGCTTTTAATTTTTTACTTAATACTTTGTGATAATCCCGTCCCCAAGCATAACGGGAAATTTTGCCATGGTTTTGTTCTTGACTGTGTTGCTGGGGGGTGTAGTAGTTAAGGGCGAGACAAATTAGCGATCGCACTTCCGGCCAAAGAGTTTTGATATCCTGTCGTTTCGGGTTAGTCATCCAATCCATATCAGCGTGATAACCGCGCTCTAACCAGCTTTTTAGATGGGATACCGCCGAGTCTTGACTATCCACAGAAGCAATACCGACCCCATGGAAACCTAACTCTAGCGCTTTTTCTTTGATTTGTGTTTCTGTGGGCATAGACATATCTTAAGTCAAGTATTCGTAACAATTATTTGCAATGATCAATTTATTGAGCCAAATCCCAGGCTGAACAATTAGAAACCATGATCAACGAAGAAACTGTGGTTCCCGTCCCCGCTATATCGTCCTCATACTAAATCCAGTTATTAAAAACTGATTATTTATTCTCCGTTTTGCATGAGTGCATGAGTAGAAAACGGGTTTCTCCGAGAAACCCGTTTTCTGTGCGTTACTCAACGGATTTAGTATAACCATTGACTTGCTCAATTCACACCCGTCCCTAAAATGACTTGCACTTTGCTAGTACAATTATAGTAAGAAGTAAAATAAGAAAGATTAAAACAAATAACCATGTCTCAACCGATTACCATCGAAGATATCTATAAACTTTTTGAGAAAACTAACGAAAAGTTTGAACAATCACGCCAAGAATACGATCGCCGGGCTGCTGAAGCCAAGGCTGAAGCTAAGGCCGAAGCTGATCGCCGGGCCGATGAATACGATCGCCGGGCCGCCGAAGCCAAGGCCGAAGCCGATCGCCGGGCCGCCGAAGCCAAGGACGAAGCCGATCGCTGGGCTGCCGAAGCCGATCGCCGGGCTGCTGAAGCCGATCGCCGTTTAGCCAAGCTAGAGAAAACAGTGGCCAATACCAGTCGTGCTGTGGATAGTTTAACCACTCGCTGGGGAAGATTTGTCGAGGAATTAGTCGAACCTGCTGTTATTAGCCTATTTCGTGGCAAAGGTATCGATGTTAAAGAAACCTACAGTCGTGCCAGGGTAAAACGGCAAGGAATAGCCATGGAGATTGACATTTTAGCCGTCGATGAAACCGAGGTAGTTTTAGTAGAATGTAAGTCTCGTTTATCGAAAGATGATGTCAATGAATTTTTAGAAAAATTAAGTCGATTTAAACAAGCATTTCCCCATTATAAAAACTATCAAGCTTATGGTGCAGTGGCAGGAATAGAAATAGATGAAGGAGTAGATCGTTATGCCTATAAACAAGGTTTATTTGTGATTAAACCATCGGGAGAAACAGTAGAAATAATTAATGATTCTGGTTTCGAGCCTAAATTATGGTAGGAGAAAGATGATACCCCCATCCGGCAAAGTATTGGCGGGAGGTCTAATTTTTCCAATCTAGCACTAGACTAACTTATGGATACGATGCAGAATTAATAAGTAAATGGTTTCAATTAAATTGAAGATAGATTTTGTCTTTGATCCCCCCTGCCCCCCTTGATAAGGGGGGTGCCGATAGGCGGGGGGATCTGACAATTTTTAACACCCACCTACTTATTCATATCTTGATTCAGTAACGTCTTGCATAATTAATTTTTGAGGATTCAAAAACGGCAAAAATAAGGATTAAATTGCCTAAAATCTGTGAAGAGACCATTTAATTGATTATTATTCATGCTTAATTCTCCTGACTACTGACGACCGGCTCCTAATCCCAACAACAATTTTTGATTTTTACCAGAGGTCTAGTAACGTCTTGTCCTAAAATTGCCAACACCCAGTTTCAATGCACAAGAGCCTGATGGCTAAAAACTGGCTCCAGTTTTTGCCCAGGATAGCACAGCTTGATCGCAGTGGATCGTAAAATGGGATAATGCTAACTTTGAGAGTCAGAGAGACTATGAGTGAATTCGACTACGATTTAATTATTATCGGTGCTGGAGTTGGTGGCCACGGGGCAGCCCTACACGCAGTCAAATGTGGGCTAAAAACAGCTATTATCGAAGCCAAAGATATGGGAGGAACCTGTGTCAATCGCGGTTGTATTCCTTCTAAAGCTTTACTGGCAGCCTCGGGACGAGTGCGCGAATTAGCCGATAGTGACCATCTGAAAAGTCTAGGTATTGCCATCGCTGGCGTTAATTTTGACCGTCCGACAATTGCCGATCATGCTAACAACCTTGTCAGTAAAATTAGAGGCGATCTCACTAATAGTCTTAAACGTCTCAAGGTTGATACTATCCACGGTTGGGGAAAAATCGCCGGCCCGCAAAAAGTTAGCGTCATCGGGGATAGTGGCGAAAAAATCTACACCGCTAAGGATATTATGCTCTGTCCGGGGTCGGTTCCCTTTGTCCCACCGGGGATCGAGATCGATCATAAAACGGTTTTTACCAGCGATGAGGCCGTTAGATTAGAAACTTTACCCAAGTGGATCGCAATTATCGGTAGTGGTTATATCGGTCTAGAATTTTCGGATATATACACCGCTTTGGGTTGTGAAGTGACGATGATCGAAGCTTTAGATAGTCTCATGCCAGGATTTGACCCAGAAATCTCGAAAATCGCGGAAAGAGTTCTGATTAAACCTAGAGACATCGAGACTTATGTGGGAGTTTTGGCAAAAAGTATTAAACCGGGGAATCCTGTGGCCATTGAACTGGTGGACGCAAAAAGCAAAGAAGCGATCGAAATTTTAGAGGTAGATGCTTGTTTAGTCGCTACAGGAAGAATCCCGGCGACAAAGAATCTCGGCTTGGAATTTGTTGGGGTAGAACTGGATAAACGCGGTTTTATTGCCGTTAATGACAAAATGCAGGTAATTCAGGACGGTGAACCGATTCCCCATCTCTGGGCCGTGGGCGACGCTACGGGTAAAATGATGTTAGCTCACGCTGCTTCGGGTCAAGGGGTAATAGCCATTGAAAATATCTGTAATCGCCCAAAAACCATCGATTATCGCAGTATTCCCGCCGCCGCTTTTACCCACCCCGAAATTAGTTATGTGGGTTTAACGGAACCGCAAGCAGAAGCTTTGGGACAGGAAGAAGGGTATAAGGTGGCTTCTGTCAAGACCTATTTTAAGGGAAATTCCAAAGCTTTAGCGGAAGGAGAAACGGAAGGCATCGCTAAAGTCGTTTATCGTCAGGATACGGGCGAATTACTCGGTGTTCATATTATCGGTATCCACGCATCGGATTTAATTCAAGAAGCGGCCAATGCGATCGCTGAACGCAAATCTGTCCATGAACTCGCTTTCCGCATCCACACCCATCCGACTCTCTCAGAAGTCCTCGACGAAGCTTACAAACGCGCTGAAGTGGCAGCATAGAGTCAGTTATCAGTTATCAGTTATCAGTTATCAGTTATCAGTTATCAGTTATCAGCTTCTGAAGGCAAGAGGCAACAGGCACTCGTGCAAAAGACAGAATCTGGCAATTCTCCAAGTTTACGACTCCTGACTCCTGAATTCTGACTCCTTTCTCTTTTTTTACTTTTTACTTTCAAGATTATGTTTGGATTAGGTTGGCCAGAAATAGTAATTATTGCTGTGGTTGTTCTCCTGATATTTGGACCGAAAAAAATACCCGAATTTGGGGCAGCTTTGGGGAAAACTTTACGGGGATTTAAAGAAGAAATCAATCAAGATGATCAAGAAATTGAAGACAGTGATGAGAAGATGAGATAGATTTCGGCGGGTGCATCTCATTTTTGTAAATCTACTAATTTGGGATTTTTAAGGGGAAACTTTCTCCTAAAATTGGGCGTTACTTTCGGTTTTATCACTCAATCCAAGCTTTTGGGGGGTTCTACCCCCCAAACCCCCCGTTGGGGGCGTGGCGCCGCCCCCAAACCCCCCGCGCATTAGTTTTTCGG
>NZ_JASJFF010000865.1:0-5349 GCF_030065435.1 Microcystis sp. M53603_WE2 | reverse complement strand
CCACCTCCGAATTCCATTCATAATTCATAATTCATTACTTAAAACTGGCTCTTCGTTACTTGTTATGGTTCGATAGGGGGGCATAAATCGACTAAATCCTTATCTGGCAAGAGACTTAATTGATTAGTTCGCTCTAGATAAGAAATAATTGACAAAAATCGCTAAATGCCTTTCTATATAAGGGTTACATCCCTTATAACCCCCGTCCATTGCATAACACAAACCGAAGAGCCATTTGGTTAAAGGGTAGCAACGCAAAGCGGGACAAAATGCAGCAGTTGAGATAGCAAAGAAACCTTGCCCCTGAGGGTAAGGGCCCATATCGTACCTTGACGAGAGGTCAGCACTGGCTAGTTCACGCATTGTGTTATAATTCTGGCCAAGCCATCAAGGGATTTGAAAAGGAGTAACACCATGAGTCTATCTTCAGAAGCCTATCGCCAAGCCCTCGTGCGGGATGGAGAACGGCGCTATCGCGAATGGCACCAAAATTATCACAACCAATGCCGTCAATCAACGGCTGAATACCAAGCTCGTTCTGCCCAACAACGTCCAACAAAGCCTTGGATTTCCTCGGAAGCCTACCGCCAATTTTTAGTCAAAGATGGGGAGCGGCGTTTTGCGGAATGGCATGGCGAGTTTTTAGACTATCAAAGACAATTTCTGGCCCGTCAATCCACCTAAACGGATGTCAACAAATCCGCATTACAGCAATCTCTGAAAATAGTGGCCAGAGTCCCCGAAAAAATAGCTAATACCAATTTTCAATAGTCCTGGCAGGCATTCTACCACCCCCCCCTTGCCCACCCGAATTCGGGTAGGCAAGGGGGGGTATCGCATCTCAAAAGCTATTGACAATCGGCTAATTTTGTGATACGTGTGGGCATTTCAAGTGATACCAGTCAATCAAAATAGTTACGAAATCTTAACATTTAGTCGATTTTTGTTTAACAGTTGAGATGAGAAATTCTACTCAAGTATGCCTGGATCGCCCTCTGGGTAAGCAAATCACACGAGGTTCATTTTGTCAAGGGTTGTTAAGATGTGTTTACCTTACCATGTTGCTTATTCGGTATGAACTGTGTAATATACTTATTACTCTCGGCTCGCAGATCACTATAGATGGTGTTTTGACAACGGATAAAACCTACCCGAAGTCGAATTAGTTCAACTTACGCCAGTACAGGCAGTGGGTGGCTTAATCCAAAAACACCATATGTGGAAAATGAGCGAACCGTCAGTTTATCAATAAAAATAATTGGCTCAAATCAATCCTTAAACCTCTAGCTTGATCATGACTTTTCTGATAAGTATCTCTTTATGGCTCGTGGAGGACCTGCTCAAATATCAGCCTAGCACGGAGCAAAATCCCCCCACTGGTTTGCCTGTATTTACTTGTCCTAGTTGTGGTTCTCACCATACTATTAAGAACGGTTATATTCCTAAGGGGAAACCCAAACGTCACTGTCAAGAATGTGGTCAACCGTTTGTGATCAATCCCACTAATAAAACTATCTCTCCCGATACCAAGACAATTAATCGATCAACTCTTGCTCGAACGAATTTCCTGACGAGGAATTGCCAGAGTAACAGGGGTAAATTGGTCATGTTTACAAAATTATGTCAACAATAAACTAGCGGCTGTACCCCGTCAAGTAAAGGTTTCGGACAAACCAAAAGGTAAATTGCTCATAGAATGTGATGAGATGTGCCCTTTTGTTTTTTCTAAGACGATAAAGGTCTATATTTGGCGGTTAATTGATAGAAAGACAAGGGAACTTATTGGTGGTCATTTAGGATATAGGAGCCGCCAATCAGCTAAAAAACCTTGGCCAAGTTTACCCGGTGTTTACCGACAATGTGCTGTTACTTACACTCATTTTTGGGAGTCCTATAAGACAGTAATTCCGAGTAAACGTCATCGAGAGGTAGAGCCAAGAAACTGGTCAAAGTAATCCCCTTGGAAGACTTAATAATACCTTTCGACCAAGGATTTCTCTGCTGGTGAGAGAGAGCCTATCTTTCTCTAAAAAAATGGAGAATCACCTTGGGGAGTCCTTTGGTATTTTATCCATGACTACAATCCACAGCAAAGCAAAGCATTAAGGCTCCATCACCACTACCGAATCACCACCCAGAAAAATCAAAAGGCAAATTAGTCATAGAGTGTGATGAAATGTAGTCATTGGTTTTTTTTAAGACGATAAAGGTTTATATTTGGCGGTTAATTGATAGAAAGACAGGGGAAATTATTGGCGGCTATGCGCGGAGATAGGAGTCGCCAATCAGCCAAAAAACTTTGGGGCCAGTTTACCCGGTGTTTACCGACAATGTGCTGTTACTTACACTGATTTTTGGAAGTCATATAAGACAGTAATTCCGAGTAAACGTCATCGAGCGGTAGGAAAAGAAACTGGTCAAACTAATCCCATTGTAAAGACTTAATAATACCTTTCGACCAAGGATTTCTCTGTTGGTGAGAGAGAGTCTATCTTTCTCTAAAAAAATGGAGAATCACTTTGGCGCTGCTTGGTAAGCTGAACGGCTTTTACTTCGGATCACCGATATAGACTCCAAAAGGGTTATAGCTGTTGGATCATGCAGGTTAAGCGCCGTTTAGCTTATTTTATCCATGACAACAATGCACAGCAAGGCAAAGCATTAAGCCTCCATCAATACTACAGAACCACAACCAGAAATTTTTGTCAAGTAAAAATTGTACCAAATTTATAAGATCACATTTTATTCTCTTTTCAACTTCAATCTAATTCAATCTAAAAATCGAGAAAAAAGCAAAACCGTCCATCGTACCATAAAAAAATTATGCAATAGGTCTAATGTATCCGACTTATCTGAGAAATCCCTACACACTTCTTAACAAAAAAAATGAGAAATCCCTACACACTTCTTAACAAAAAAAATCGAAATTAGGTATTGACAACAACAAAACAAGGTGTTATCTTTAAAATTGCGGAAGTGATGAAGGCAGAAAAACAAAATGGATTTCTGGATCCTCCATGATTTCAGCACTGTACACCTTCTATGAAAACAACAAAAAGGTCTATTACCATGGCAGTTGAAAAAACTAACTCTTCCTCTAGCTTGGCTGAAGTTATTGATCGTATCCTTGACAAAGGTATCGTTATTGATGCCTGGGCTCGCGTCTCTCTGGTGGGAATCGAATTATTAGCGATTGAAGCTCGTGTAGTTATCGCTTCGGTTGAAACCTACCTCAAATATGCTGAAGCCGTTGGTCTGACTCAATCTGCGGCGGTTCCTGCTTAAGGACTGAACCCAGATTCTCCCATCGGCTGAGTTAAAACCCTAGTGGTTTTTCCAGATTCTCGGCTTTTCTTTAATCCCTGTTGAGTTTAGTTACCCCTGTCTTGGGGCGCAATAGTCTATAATTTATAGGGTCGGCACGGCAACGGATAGCGAAGACAAAGCTAGACGCAGACAAATTGTTTTTGTAACCGTGATTTTGTCCCTTGTAGCTAGGTTTACCCCCAATCACCAGAGTGTGAGACTCACTATTTTTCGGAATAGAAAGCAATTATTTGGGTAGGAAGCTGCGCCCCTTGGTCTTGGGTAGTTCGCCATCTCAACTTTTGGATCAGCGCTGTACACTCTCTATACAAACAAAAAGGTCTACTACCATGGCAGTTGAAAAAACTAACTCTTCCTCTAGCTTGGCTGAAGTTATCGATCGTATCCTTGACAAAGGTATCGTTATTGATGCTTGGGCTCGCGTATCTCTCGTCGGAATCGAATTATTAGCGATTGAAGCTCGTGTAGTTATCGCTTCTGTTGAAACCTACCTCAAATATGCTGAAGCAGTTGGTCTGACCCAATCTGCGGCGGTTCCTGCTTAAGGATTGCTCCCAGATTCTCCCATCTTCTCAGTTAAAACCCGACCGGGTTTTGCAGGTTCTTGGGTTTTCTTTAATTTCTATTGAGTTCAGTTACCCCTCTCTTGGGGCGCAATAGTCTATGTTAATAGGGTTGGCACGGCAACGGATAGCTAGAACAAAGCTAGACTCAGACAAATTATTTTTGTGACCGTGATTTTGACCCTTGTAGCTAGGTTTACCGCCTATCGCCAGAATGTGAGCCTCTCTATTTTTCGCAATAGCGCAATGGAAAGCCATTCTTTAGGTAGTGAGGCCACGCCCCTTGAGATGGGGTAGCTCCCTATCTCAACTTTTGGATCAGCACTGTACACTCTCTATACAACTAACAAAAAGGTCTATTACCATGGCAGTCGAAAAAACCAACTCTTCCTCTAGCTTAGCTGAAGTTATTGATCGCATCCTTGACAAAGGTATCGTTATTGATGCTTGGGCTCGCGTATCTCTCGTCGGAATCGAATTATTAGCAATTGAAGCTCGTGTAGTCATCGCTTCGGTTGAAACCTACCTCAAATATGCTGAAGCAGTTGGTCTGACTCAATCGGCGGCGGTTCCTGCTTAGGGATTGATCCCAGATTCTCCTATCTGCTCAGTTAAAACCCGACCAGGTTTTCTAGATTCTCGGCTTTTCTTTAATCCCTATTGAGTTTAGTTACCCCTCTCTTGGGGCGCAATAGTCTATAATTGATAGGGTAGTTCACTATCTCAACTTTGGGGTGATAAGAAAAGTCGGACTCTACTGTCTCTCCCCCCAGTCCCCGTGAAGGTTTTCCTAGCGGGTGATTGGGTCTAATCCATTCCATAGTATTTAGTAATTGAGGACAACCCCATGCCTGCTCTCATGGAAAAGTTCCGCCAGGAGCGTTTATCGATTGCTGGAGAAGTAGCTAAACTCTCGCAAGAAGTCCAAGCTTTTTTGTCGGATGTCAAAACTGAAAGACAAAAACAAGCGCAAGAACAGGCAACTGCTTTGCGCCAATCTTTCCAAAAAGTTCAACAAGAAAGCCTTGCGTTTTTAACAGCTACCCAAAAACAGCGTTTAGCTCAGGCGGAAAAGCAAAAAGAGGATTTGCGTCAATTTCAAGAACAACGTTTAGCTGAAGCGAAACGGCTAGACAACGACTTACGTCAACAGCGTCTAGATCGAGCCAAGCAGCTAAAGGACGATTTAAGTCAATTCCAAGAACAACGTTTAGCGGCAGCGAAACAGCTGGAGAACGACTTACGTCAACAGCATCTAGATCGAGCTAAACAACTGAAAGAGGATTTAAGTCAATTTCAAGAACAGCGTTTAGCGGCAGCGAAACAGCTAGAGGACGACTTACGTCAACTTCATCTGGATCGAGCTAAACAGGTGAAGGATGATTTAAGTCAATTTCAAGAACGACGTTTAGCGGAAGCGAAACAGCTAAAAGACGAATTGCGTCAGTTTCGTCAAGAT
>NZ_JASJFF010000921.1:0-2470 GCF_030065435.1 Microcystis sp. M53603_WE2 | reverse complement strand
TGAAGGAGCAGAATTTGTCCTTAGCATCATAACTTTTTCCTATCCGATTTTTTCAGCAGACCCTAAGTAGTTGGACAAGATTAAAGTTTTTTAGCCATCAGCTAGAAAAGCTAAAAGGCAAGAGTTGGAAGTGGGCGAGATGCAGAAGAAAAAAGCTTAATCCCGCAAAAAAGCGAGGGGATAACTCATATTCTCAGCAAAGCCCAAGATACCTCGATCTCGATGCTCATAGAGTAAATTTCCTTGATTATCAAATAAAAAAGTCCCTCCCCGTTGGGTGAGATAACTACTATCGGGGACATAGGTTGACCAATTGCCCAAAACTTGACTCATATTACGGAGTCTCAGGGTGGCTAATTCAAAAGGTCGCTGAAAACCTTGACCCCCAGCAAGATTGAATAGGGAACCCCGGAAAGGTGGTAAAGGCCGCGCTTGCATTGTTTCCTCCTCGGCAATTAATTGGGGGGCTTTGCGATCGCCAAGATAACCCCGCAGCACTTCGGCCAGAGTCCCCGGACTACCCACACCCGCACACATAAAAATTAGATTTAACCAAGCATTTTGCCCGGGAGAAAACCCAGGTAATTTTAGCGATAAACCGCGATAAAGTCCTAATAAATTATGTAATTCGGCTTTGGGGTCAACAAACAGCCAATCTTGCCGAAATTTCGTATATTCAGCGAATTTTAACCCTGAATTGCGATCGCCGATACCGATGGCACGAATGGTTATCCCGGCATTTTGCCAAAGGGCTGCCTCTTTTTCTAACCACCAAGCGTATTCGAGACTATCAAAATCTCCCAATTGCGGCCAAACAAGAATTAAAAGACGTTTATAATCGGCACAATCGCTTAAAATTGGCACTATTTGCCCATCGCTGACCCTTTGGCGTTGAATTGTTGAAAATATTTCATAGCTGCTGCTCATCTGTAAATTTCTCCTAATAAAACCGCTGCTTTTGCCCCCGTGACTTGCGGTAAATTACCGGGGAAATTGTGCCAGCGCCAATAGGCCAAGAGGGCAAAAGCGATCGCTTCTTTAAAATCGCTATTTAATCCTACCTCATCGGTGGTCAAAAGCTTGACATTTGACCCCAAATGTGCTAGGAGTCGTTGGCGCAGGTAGGCATTACGAGCGCCACCACCGCAGAGCAGCACTTCCGCGGGCATTTCTGGCAAAAAGGTTTGATAGCTGTGGGCGATCGAAATGGCGGTTAAATCGGTTAAACTAGCCAACCAGTCGGCATCACTGAGGCAATAAGCTTGGGCATCCTCGCGCAATTGGGCTAGATAGGCGGGGCTAAATAACTCTCTGCCAGTGGATTTAGGGGGATATTGTTGAAAATAAGGCTCCTGTAGCCATTTATGAACTAATTCGGAGCAGGGTTGACCCTGAGCGGACCATTGACCGTTATGGTCGTAGGTTTGTTGTCCTTGGCTCAAAAATTGTACGGCCAAATCGATGAGGACGTTGCCCGGTCCAGTATCCCAACCGAAAATTTTTTGCTGCCAATTTTCCCTTTGTCGGGGGGGTAGATAGGTTAAATTGCCAATACCGCCGATATTTTGAACACAGCGGGCTTTAGTGGGGTGAGAAAGCAGATAAGCGTCAATTTTCGGCACTAGGGGCGCACCGTGACCAGCTTGGGCGATATCGGCAGCGCGAAAATTACTAATGGTGGGAATACGGGTAATTTTTGCGATCGCTGCTCCCCGTCCTAATTGTACCGTGTAACCGAGGCGATCGTTTGCGGGGGGTCGATGAAAAACGGTTTGACCGTGACTGCCGATTAATTGGGCTTTTGGGGCTTCTTTTTGGATATTTAAAGCGGCACGGGCGAATTCTGCGGCGATATCATCATCTAAGCTGGCTAAAGCTTCAAGGTCGAGCTTTTCTCCCCCACAGACTTGTAAAATTGTCTCGCGTAATCGGGGGGAATAGGGATAGGTTTCTCCAGCTAATAACTGCACCTGTGGAGATTCCACTGTACCGCTAATCTCCACTAAAGCGGTATCGATACCATCCACCGATGTGCCACTGATTAAACCGATAACTAACAAGTTTTTTCCCTCAACTGTCGATTGTTGATTATTTTATCTTGAATGTCGGGGTGAAGACCCTCGCGCTTAGCGACGGGATGAAACCCCGACCAGTATAAAACAGCGAAGCACGACATTTCGACACATTTCGACACATTTCGAGGGGCTTCGATGTAAGAGCTTCGATGTCAACTAAAATCTTGACAATCCGATGCTCTACAGGTTAACTTAAAATAAGTTGTTTGAGGTCGATAAACAATGATTGTCTTAGAAATGAAAGCCGTGGTTAAACCAAGTCAGTGTTCTGCCATTGATGAAGCTATTCGTACAGTACAATTCATCAGAAACAAAGCATTAAGGCTTTGGATGGATGCCAAGAGAGAAGACAAAATCGATAAATATTCTCTCAATAAATATTGTGCAGTTCTCGC
>NZ_JASJFF010000305.1:0-2523 GCF_030065435.1 Microcystis sp. M53603_WE2 | reverse complement strand
TAGGAAAGCATGGGGATGAAGGTATGATAGCGAGATATGTAAAAGAACAAGATAAAGAATACCTGCAGCTACACCAAAATCTACAATTGAGTCTATTTTGATTCTGATACCCCGTCCGCTTGCGGCGGGGTAGTTCATTTTCTAAATAATTTAGAGGTTGGGATGCTGTTTCTCTTAGAAAGAAAGCCGCTTTAGCAATTCCCAATCTCTCTACGAGAGCTTTAACTCCCTCTTTTCTAATTTCCTCAATCTCAGGAATCGTCAAATCTGTTTTAACTTTCATAGTAATTTTTCGGCTCTCCCGTATTTGTGGTGATAAGAAAAGGTTATCTAAGGGAGGGTGTATGCCATACGCCCCTACAGAAAAGGAATTTGCCAGGCTGTACTAGGATTATAACACAAAAAGCGATCGCCCTCTACAAATATAGCGTGATCGCATCTAATTCGAGACTATAGCTTTATTCGCCATTCGCTTCGCTTTCTTATAAATACTCAATCCCGCCCTGCATTTTGTCAGGACTCAGCCTTTAGGTTAGCCTGTACTGTAGAAGCAAGAGTTTTGTTATCTCGCATTACTCTGATCAACAATCTTAAGGCTTCGTTAACCGCATCAGCAGTGGGAAACATTTCCGCGACATCAGGCTCCAAGCGCACAGTGACTCCATCAAAGCTTTTTCTTCCAGAGCCTAACTTTCTAACTCGGAGGTGCTTCAAGTCATACTCTGTCCGTAAATCATCTTCCATTTCTGGCTCATCCCTCTTCATAAGCTTCTCGTTCGGTTTGCGTCACTTCCCTTGCACTGATGAGTCGAATTACATCTCCTCTTTCAGTATAGGATACAATTAACAATCGCCCTCGATCTGACTCGCCAACAATCAGATATCGTTCCTCGCTCTCAGAATGCTCTGGATCATCGAAAATTTTGTATCAGCAATTTTTTGTTATTATCACAAGTACGGGAGAGCCAATTTTGCTTCATTTATTCACACTTCTAAGATTATAACAAAAAAAGCGATCACGCTATATGATCAAGTGTGATCGCACTAACATTGTTCTTCAGTCTTATATCTGCGAATAGCACTGTTCATCAGGTTAATCTGCTCTGCGTGAAATGAAGGGGGCATGGCACCATGAGTCGTGTAGTCTAATCCATCGTGCATGACATCTGTTGGCAATGCAGAGTGATCTAAACCTAAGGTATGACCAATCTCATGAGCAATCGTGTTGGCAATTAAGTTAGATAGACTACTAATACTAAGATTGCCTCTACAAGAAGCATAAAAAACTTGATCGATTCTGATAATTGCATGACCAGTAACTTTACCTAATAAGAAGCTCGCTACTCCTAAATAATCTACTGGCTGACTGTCAGCAAATACATAAACATGAGTAAATTTATCTTGCCATTCCTGACTGTTAGGTGGTTCTGTAGTAAGAAAAACCTGAACACCTCTGAATGCACCATACAGTCTGGAAAAAGCTTCCATAAAAATTGCACTCATGGTTTCTTGATATTCGGGTAAGACTTCCATATTTGAAATATCTATCCAAATACAATGGCGACTTTTTTCTGAAAAATTTCGCAAGGGAAAACCGCAGTTAGGACAAAATTCCCATTCTGCTTGAATGTGCGATCTACAAGATTGACACCTGAGTTTAATTGGTCTAGTGAGATCTATACGCTGAGATAGAGATTGTTTTAGCTTGCGGTTGTATTTAGTTAAGTCCAGTCGTTCAAATAAAGATGACATAGCTTTGCTTTACTAAGCATAAGAACCGACAATTTCTCCTAATCCGTTGACACTAACTCCATTTCCAATTGCAGCCAAATTCCACTCGTCGTTATGTTGGTATAACTCTGCCATAATCATTCCCGTAGCACCTTTGTATTCATTTCCTGATAGATTGTAGCGAGCAAGCTCTTTGTTGTTAGACATATCGACTAATCGTACAAATGCGTTTTTTACTTGGAAAAAGTCTTGTTTTCTGGCTATACAGTCATAAATATTGACTGTAAAAACCAGTTTGGTAATTCGTGATGGCACTAAGGAAAGATCAACAATGATTTGCTCATCATCTCCCTCTCCTGCTCCCGTCAAGTTATCGCCTAAGTGAGTGATTCCTCCTGATCGATGCTTGCGATTGCCAAAATAAACTATATCGTCCTTGTCTCCAACTTTTCCGTTACTGCCCAAGCAGATTACTGAAGCATCTAGGTCGTAGTTCGGTCTGTTGCTAAATGCGCCGAACAAGCCACCCCCAGTTTGTTCTACTACACCCCATCCTAGTCCACAAATAATTTTTTTCAGACCAGGTGCCTCTTTTGTCAGGGAAATACGTTGCCCTTTCTGTAAATTGATGGCCATAATTTGAACTTTCCTTAGCTATAACGATCTAGCAATGCTTGCAGCCCTCCTTGATAGCCAGAACCCACCGCGTTGAGTGACCATTGCCCATCTTTGCGATAGAGTTCTGCCATGATTAGGGCGGTTTCAATAGAATAGTCTTCTACTAAGTCGTAG
>NZ_JASJFF010000676.1:0-2625 GCF_030065435.1 Microcystis sp. M53603_WE2 | reverse complement strand
GGGAGTATCAATAAAGGCAGTCTATTGACAACTGCTCACTGATTACCACTGTCCACTGAAAACTCAAATCTGCTCACTGCTCACTGCTCACTGCTCACTGATAACTGATAACTGATAACTGATAACTGATAACTGATGAGGGTGTTCTAGAAAACTTGACAAGGGAACGGATTATAGGGAAACTCAGCTTGTAATCAGTGGGCTTTGCTGACGAGAAAACAAAAGCCAAAAATCTAGATAAAAAGCAGTTTTTTTCGGTAAATCAGGGACTATCTGCTTTTTTACTTTTTCTTTTTTACTTTTTACTTTATTACTTAATCCTATGCGTTGGCAAGCTCGGCAAAAATCTTCGTTTCCCTTGTTTCCCCTATACGGATTTTTGGCATTTATCGTCACTTGTCTGATTATTTGGGCAATTTCTCTCTATCCTCGTTCTAATGCTCTGGTGGGGGGTGATTCTCTCCCCGCACCTTTTAGGGAGTTTCAACCGGAATGCGCGGATTATGTCCTAGAAAATAGTTCTTTTAAGGATATATCGAGAGTTTTTGACTGTAAAACCTATAAAAACCTCTCTGATCGCGTGATTCTCCCCCTATCTCTCCAAAAAAACGATATTAGTCTCGATAATTGGCAAAATAACTCGGCAACAGCGATCGAATTAGCACCCTGGCCGGAAATTCATCCCCGCGCTCAAGAGACAAAAGTGCCGATTTTAATGTATCACGACATTTTACCAAAAAAAGAGGTATTTTTTGACGTTACTCCCGCCGAATTAGAGGCACATTTTCAATTTTTGCAGGAAATCGGGGCAACTCCCATCAGTATCGATTGGTTAATTTCCCATCTGCGGACAGGGATCCCCCTTCCCGCTAAACCGGTTTTATTGACTTTTGATGATGGTTATGGGGGACATTACCAGTATGTCTATCCTTTATTGAGAAAATATAACTATCCTGCTGTTTTCTCGATTTATATCAATAAAATGGCTCAAAAAACTGGCAGAACCAGTGTCACTTGGCAACAACTCCGGGAAATGGCCGCCGATCCTCTAGTACAAATTGTCTCCCATAGTGTTAGTCATCCCCGGGATTTAAGATTATTGTCCGATGCAGATTTGGAGCAGGAAGTCAAGCAATCGAAACAAATCTTAGAAAAAGAATTGGGCATTACCGTTAATTATTTCACCTATCCGGAAGGGAAGGCGGATGATCGAGTGAAGGAATTCGTCAAAAAAGCGGGTTATCGGGCGGCTTTATCGATGAATGACCTCGATGAGCATTTTGCTGGCCAATCCCCCGATTTACTCACTATTGGACGCTTTGGGCAATCGCGCACGCGAGAAGTTGTACCGCAAGCTTGGGGGGGTGATCCCTTACCCCGTACCGATGGCGGTTTTAACTTTGCCACCACCATCCAAAAACGGGAAGTGGAATTTCCAACTAATACACTTGTATTAATTAGTGGCGGCATTCCCAAAACCATCCACGCTGATAGTCGTTATCAAGTGGAGGAAATTATCGCCGGCACAGAAGCGATCGCGGCTGTAGATGGCGGTTTTTTCTCCCTCAAGGAATTGGACTCAAATCAGATGATCGGGCCGGTTTTAAGCGAAAATGGCGGCTTTATCCCGGGATATGAAGGGGAAATCGGCAAGTTAGAGGGTCGTCCTTTAGTAATCATTACTGAGCGATGGGTGCGTTATCTTCCTTTTGATCCTGCCCGTCATAATACCCTAGAAGGAATCGCAGCGGAGGCTGGAGATGATCTCAAGGTGACGGATGCTTTTGTCGCGGCCGCTTGGTTAGTCAAAGATGGACAACCACAATCCCGAGAATCCTTTGGTACACTTTACGGTTTTGATGCCCTGCGTCACCGGGCTTTTTGGGGGATTAATCAGGCAGGACAGCCAGTAATCGGGGTTTCCAGAGAGCCGATCGATTCGATGGCTTTGGGAGAATTATTAGTACAGGCAGGTTTTCGGGACGCGGTGATGTTGGATTCAGGAGCAAGCACCTCCCTCGCTTATCAAGGCCAGTCGCAAGTGCATTATACTCCCCGTCCCGTTCCCCACGTTGTCGCTTTATTTCCCCCCACAGAAACCTATATTGTTCCCATTAGTCATGTGGGGATTCCCTGCGTAATTTTCGCCGATTCCTGTCCTGCGGGGAGTTAGGGGACAAAAACTTGTTAACCAGAAAACGGCTGAAGCTATGTATCTAAGAAAGCTCTCAGGGCAATTTTGTACTTGTTTTTCAGCCGTCGAGAAACTAGACCACCTTGCTGAATCTGTGCGAGAATTGTGGCTGAACAGGAGCCTTTTGGAATCGGACTACCCGCAGTGATTAAACTGGCTAATTCCGTGGCATCCATCTCCCGGGCAAATTGATAGGCAATCACGGATTCACAGACGATAAAATTCGGGACACCAAGGCCGGGCAAAAGCACACAAGTAGCTTCCGAACTGCTTCTTCGAGTTGTAACATTGACAAATAAATATCTATTTTCAGAAGTCTTTGCGATCGCAATATAGAGATGTTGCTTATTAGGGGGTGTATCGATTAAAAAGGCATCCCCCAGCTTGACTACCAGACTAGCCATGTAAAGCTCCATCTAAATAGGCTTCTC
>NZ_JASJFF010000678.1:0-4726 GCF_030065435.1 Microcystis sp. M53603_WE2 | reverse complement strand
TTAACTGATTAGCTCGCTCTAGATCAAAAACAATTGACAAAAATCGTCCAATGTCTTTCTCTATAAGGGTTCCATCTCTTATAACCCCCGTCCATTACATAACACAAACCGAAGAACCAGAAACTCTGTTTCCGATCTAAAGATACACTTGGTCTGTGTGACAAAATACAGAAGTAAGGTTTTTACTGGTAAAAGTCTGACTTTGGTTGAAAAATCTTTTAGGGAAGTTGCGGAAAAGATGAATTTTCAGATATTGGAATTTAACGGGGAGTCTAATCATATACACGCATTGATTGAATACCCGCCAAAACTATCTATTTCCGTAATGGTCAATTCTTTAAAGGGAGTCTCTAGTCGTAGGTATGGACAAGCTGGTTATCCTAAACCGCACGGGAAAGACGCTCTTTGGTCGCCCAGTTATTTTGTATCTTCTGTAGGAGGTGCGCCACTGGAAGTTCTTAAGTGCTACATTGAAAATCAGGAAAAGCCGTCGTAAAACGACGGGGTTTTAACCCAAATTTTCGATAAATTTCTGGCTGTAGTATATGCCTTGTTGTTGCATCGTTTCTATGTAAGGTTTGACTGCAGCGATCTTTCCCAACTGTTTTGCTTTAATTAAAATACCGATCGAACCTGTAATTGGAATATTGAGAGATTTACACACCTGACGAGCAGCTAATTCATAGATAAGCACTAAAGGGGCTTTTTGTTCTAGTGCAAGGACGATGACTTCTGATTCTCCTCGATCTAGAGTCGGTAATAGTAAGGAAACCTGCTGTTGAGAGGCGATTTCTCGGACAGAAATCCACTGTTCTCGTAATAGATCGATCGAGCCAGTTTTGTCCTGATCGTAAGTGCTGATTTCAAGAGCTACTGCCTTAGGAATAACGATGCTTTTAACTATTTCTTGTAAAAGACCGAGTTGACCAATTCGCGCAAAAGCGATGAGGGGAGTAGCGTTACTTACAATCATCAGGCTCCAGTTTTTCTATTCCCTTTAATTCAACCGCTAACGCCGATTCGTCATAATCAAACAATACAATCCCTTTTTTAGACAAAATATCCATAAATTCTAGGCGATTAATTCTCGCTAATTCCGCCGCTTTTCCTAAAGAAAGTCGCTTTTCTTGAAAATAATAAATAGCGGCCAGAAGTTTAATTTCTTGACCGAGTTCATCAATTCCTATTTTTAAAGCGGCAAGAACATCGGGAGAAAATTCTAGATTTAATATTTCATTTTTCATTCTAAGTACCTAGTTAAAAATAAAGTTAACTTTAGAGACAAGGGAACTCCGGAACAGGGAACAGAAGGGTTTCTGACTTTTTTTAAGATGTCTCTTAATTATTACAGCTTACAGCGTTTCTCATAAAGATGAAGTATAATCTGATTTGGCATCGTCTCCTGACTCCTGATTGAGGTGATTAAACCGCACAGTGCGCTATTATAGCAGCGGGCAGAAGGCAGAAGGAAAATCCTTGCCAGAACTGAATTTTAGCGATTTAGGTTGTCCTAACCAACTCGTTCTCTGCTATAAGTCTTATTAAGGGGGTGTTAGACCGATGCAGGTGAGATAGTGGCAGCAATTCTCATTTTGAAACGATTTTGCCTTGTTTCAGCGATCTAGAGATTCGTTAAGAATTATTAACCCCTCTAGATGCAAGGGTTTTGATGTCATGAAACCTTAAAATGAGAATTGCTGATAATACCTCCCATCGACTCTACCCACTTTATATCCATTTTGTCCTTAATATCCTGCAAGAAGGACAACATATAGCTTTAATGAAGCATTTTCTTAAACCTTTTTCCCCCGGAGAAGATCGTTTCGCTAATATCGAAACCACTAAAGCTGAGAACGGTGGGCCGATTTTGGCCGAAGCGCTCGCTTATCTGGAATGTCGGGTGGGACAACGAATGGAGTGCGGTGATCATTGGTTGATTTATGCGATCGCAGAAAAAGGTAAGGTTTTACACCAGGGTTTAACCGCTATCCATCATCGCAAATCTGGCAGTTATTATTAATTTGTTGTTATGATCATTTCAGGGGGTGTGTTAAGGCAAAATAACGCACCCTGATTTATCAGAAAATAAATTCTTATGAAAAGTATTGTTTTAATTGTTGGCTTTGAAACCTTTAACACCAATTTATATCGGCAATCGGGCCTGTTGGCTAGTTCTAAATGTCCCGATTTAGAGGTAAAAGTATTTAGCGATAAATCCTTGACGAGCGAACCGGAAATAGTCGAGCAAGCTTTAGCCACTGCCGACGTTTTTTTTGCTAGTTTGATCTTCGATTACGATCAAGTTACTTGGCTGCGGCAACGAGCGGCACAGATTCCGATTCGCTTAGTTTTTGAGTCTGCTTTAGAGTTAATGAGTTTAACCCGTTTGGGAGAATTTGCCATCGGGGATAAACCAAAAGGAATGCCAAAACCAATTCAATTTATCTTGAGTAAATTTTCCAGTGGCAAGGAAGAAGATAAGTTAGCTGGTTATCTCAGTTTCCTTAAAACTGGCCCGAAACTGCTGAAATTTATTCCCGCTAAAAAAGTTCAAGATTTGCGTAATTGGTTAATTATTTACGGTTATTGGAATGCGGGAGGAACTGAAAATGTTGCCGCTATGTGTTGGGTAATTGCCCAAAAATATCTAGGATTAAAAGTACGGGAAATACCCGAAGTTATCGAAACTCCCAATAGGGGACTATTACACCCCGATTATCAGGGTTATTTTCTCACTCCCCAAGAATATTTAGCTTGGTATAAAAAAAATAAATCTCTTGATAAACCAGTGGTGGCACTGCTGCTTTATCGGAAGCACGTTATCAGTAAATTGCCCTATATTAATCAATTAATCCGTCATTTTGAAACGGCTAATTTAATTCCCCTACCCGTGTTTATTAACGGAGTGGAAGGCCATACAATTGTTCGGGATTGGTTAACCACAGACTACGAAATTCAGCAAAGAAAAAAAGGAATCATTGAAACTCCTTCTTTAAGTGAAGATGCGGTGACAGTAGATGCAATTGTCTCGACGATTGGCTTTCCTTTGGTGGGGGGTCCTGCGGGTTCTATGGAAGCAGGAAGACAGGTAGAAGTGGCTAAACGAATTCTGTCCGCTAAAAATATTCCTTATCTTATCGCTGCCCCTTTATTGATTCAAGATATTTATTCTTGGACAAGACAGGGAATCGGTGGTTTACAGAGTGTGGTTCTATACGCTTTACCGGAATTAGATGGGGCAATTGATACAATTCCTCTGGGGGGATTAGTGGGGGAAACTATCTATTTAATCCCCGAAAGATTACAGCGTTTAACTGGACGTTTGCATAGTTGGATTAAGTTACATAAAACCCCTCCGCAAGAACGCAAAATAGCCATCATTCTCTATGGATTTCCCCCGGGTTATGGGGCAGTTGGTACGGCAGCTTTATTAAATGTTCCCCGGAGTTTAGTTAAGTTTTTACAAGCTTTACAAGCGCAGGGTTATAATCTGGGAACGATTCCCGAAGACGGGGAAGAAATTATTCAAAAAGTTAAATTTGCCGATGATGAAAATCTCTCTAAACAAAATCGTTTATCGATAGAAACTTTAGAAAATTGGCTAGGTTATCTATTAACTTCTCGCATTGAAAAACACTGGAAATCCCTTAAAGATGCGGGAATAAAAACTATTGGCGACCAATATCATTTAGGGGGAATTGAGTTAGGTAATATCTGGATTGGAGTGCAGCCACCTTTAGGAATTGCTGGGGATCCGATGCGGTTAATGTTTGAAAAAGATTTAACTCCTCACCCTCAGTATGCAGCCTTTTATCAGTGGTTACAAAAAGATTTTAAGACCGATGCGATCATTCATTTTGGTATGCACGGAACTGTCGAATGGCTGCCCGGTTCACCCCTAGGAAATACTGGTTATTCTTGGTCAGATATTTTATTAGGAGATTTACCGAATTTATATATTTATGCCGCTAATAATCCCTCGGAATCTATCCTAGCTAAACGTCGCGGTTATGGGGTGTTAATTTCCCATAATGTGCCTCCCTACGGACGAGCGGGATTATATAAAGAATTGATGATTTTACGAGATTTGATTGCCGAGTTTCGAGAAAATCCTGAGAAAAATTACGCTTTAAGAGATAGTATCCTCCAAAAGATTATTGATACAGGTATCGCTAAAGATTGTCCTTTTCTGGAAGCAGAAAAACAGGGAATAGAATTCACTTTAGAAAATGCCAAATTATTTAGCCGCTATGCACTAACCGATTATTTTGTCAAGGTGTATAATTACCTACAAATCGTCGAACAAAGACTATTTTCTTCGGGTTTACACACCCTAGGCACTGCTCCCAATCAGGAAGAATTAAAAGGTTATCTTGACGCTTATTTTACCGATTTATCTGAGCGAGAATTTCAGCAAATTATCGCTGACGAAGCAACCAATGAAAAGCTTAAAGAAGGCATTGCTATTAAAAATTTATTAGGACAAAATAGCGAAGAATTAACTAATCTTTTGCGGGGATTAAATGGGGAATATGTACCCCCAGCGCCGGGGGGTGATTTACTCCGGGATGGTGCGGGAGTTTTGCCCACAGGACGCAATATACACGCTTTAGACCCCTACCGGATGCCTTCCCCAGCAGCCTACACCCGCGGACGAGAAATCGCCAAAAAACTGCTAGAACAAAACTTAACCGAAAAAGGAAAATATCCCGAAACTGTAGCGGTT
>NZ_JASJFF010001239.1:0-2327 GCF_030065435.1 Microcystis sp. M53603_WE2 | reverse complement strand
TAATCGTCCACTAGCTTTTATTCACCCCATTATCGACGGTTTTGGGGACGAACAGGATTGGGATAAAGCTGGACGGATCGAAATTGGCGGCGCCAGTGGTACAATGCACCGGACTTCCTTAGTACAAAGACTCTTTTTCGGTTGGGATCACCTCAATTTTTATCTGCGTTTCGATTGGAAACCGGGGGCAGAATTAGGCAAAGATATCCCGCCTGAAGTGCATTTATATTGGTATTATGATGAAGTGCATCGTCTGCAAAGTCCAATTCCCTTAGCAGATATTCCCCCTCGATCGCCCCTCGATTACGGTTATCATCATCATCTAGGAATAAATTTAATCACGGAATTTACTTGGTTAGAAGTCGCTCAAGAATATTTTACTTGGCAGCGAGTTCCTAGTAGTGCCAAAGCTTCTTTTAATCAATGTTTGGAAATTGCTGTCCCCTGGGAAGGATTACACATTGAACCCGATGCTCGTCTCCATTTAATCGCAGTTTTAGCCAATCAAGGTCAATACTATGATTTCCTCCCCGTTGAAGAATTAATCTTCCTGCAAAGACCTTAAATCAGTGATCAGTAATCAGTGATCAGTTATCAGTAATCAGCTTCTGAAGGCAAGAGGCAACAGGCACTCGTGCAAAAGACAGGATCTGGCAATTCTCCTACTTAAAAAGAAGGTTAGAAACTAAGTACATCGAAGCTTTTAGCTTAACCAATTAGGTTTTAGATTCGGCCCTTGTTATCAGCTTTTTAGCCATCAGCCATCTCCCCTACACCCTACACCCTACACCCTACACCCTACCCCCACCAACAAACTTTTTCAGCCAACCCTATATAGTCCCATGATCTAGCTTTTTCAGGGCGCTGAGAGCATGGAGACGGACGATTGCTTCCCCATCGGCTGCTAAAGTCAGCAAAATACTTTTATTATCCCGATCTAATTCTCCTAAAGCGATCGCTAGAGACTGTTTAACTCCCGTATCAGCGAGGATCGCGGGATGGGAGTGATAAAAATTACCGAGAATTTCCCCTGCTTGTTGGCGTAATTTCTGGCAGGTTTGCCGGCCGAGAATAGCGATAATTTCCCGACAAATCAAGACATTTTCGCTATATAAAGCCTTTTCTAGATAATTTAAAGCTTCCCCATCCTCGATCCAGCCTAATGCTCGCACTACAGTTAATTTTAAACTATCGGGAGTTAAGGAAGATTGCAGGAGTGGATTTAAAGCTTTGGCTGAGGTTGCTGTGCCGATACGACCGAGAGCGATCGCAGTTTCTTGACAGATCTCGAGGTGGATATCGAATAACAGCGGTTGCAGATGGTTAACTAAATCTGCTTGGGGATAACTTGGCGCTAGGTAACTACTAGCTTTAATTGCTTCCCGTCGCACCTCGATGGCCGGATCCTGTAAAGCATCGAGGATAATCGCAGTAATCTGGGGATGGTGAAAACTGCTTAAAGCTTCCATCGCCATGGCTCGAATGGCGCTAGATTGATCCTTAACTACGGTTAAAAGCGGTTCGACAATTTCCGGCCGGCGAATTTGTGATAAAGCTTGTACGGCTAAAAAACGGGTGTTCGAGTCGGACAGTAATTGTCCTAAACTAGAGATCGCAGAACTGCCGATATTGGCTAAAGCGGCCGCAGCCATTTGGCTGAGTGTTTCCTCCTCCGATCTTTGCAATAATTGACTGAGAGCGAGAATACAGGCTCGATCGTCAAATTGACTGAGAATTCTCGCCAGAAACCAGCGCATTTCCCCATCTTGTTCCTCGGATTCTAACAGGGCAATTAAAGGAGCGATCGCTGGTTTGCCGATTTGGGGAAATAGTTTAGCTATCTCCCATCGCTGTTGAAAATCGCATTTTTGTAAAGCTTCTAGGGCTAAATCGAGGATTTCATCGTTAATAATCGATTCAACAGCATCTTTTTGGTTTAAAAGTCGCTGTATGCTGGCGTTTAATGTCTCCCAGTCCTTTTTATTCAACGCTATCTGAGCTTTTTCTAGCAGAGCTTGCATCGTGAGAAATGGCCTCGATTTTCGTGCTACCTATCCCAAGAATGTCAGACTTTCTCGCTTTTGTCCTCTCTTCTATGCAAGAAACCGATAATAAATCTCAAAATTGTGCATCAGACTTCAGTTTATCCTTAATTCTCTCGGGATAACCGAACAGAAAAGTATATGCGGCTCTTCGGTTTGTGTTATGCAATGGATGGGGGTTATAAGGAATGAAACCCTTATAGAGACAGACATTACCGCGATTTTTGTCAATTGTTTGCGATCTAGAGCGAACTAATCAATTAAATCTCTTGCCAGATAAGGATT
>NZ_JASJFF010000050.1:0-4380 GCF_030065435.1 Microcystis sp. M53603_WE2 | reverse complement strand
CGGGGGTAAGCGTGATTTTTGGGGCAATTCTAGTTATGCTATTAGTTATTTTGCCCGCATTCATCTTTTGGTTAGCCTATCGACGCTAGACAAGAATCTATGATCGAAAGTTCCCCCAAAACCCCCCCGACGATCTTTAAGCAAGCATACAATGCTTTTCTGGATCTAGGTCAATTCAATGGCAACGAAAGAAATCGCGGGGTAATCGCGATCGCTAATGCCATTAAAACTGGCTTTGATCGCATTTTAGAAGCCAATACCCTCGATTTAGAAGTCAGTCGAGAGATGGCCGTCTCAGAACAAATGATTCGCTGGTTACGGTTAACTCCCGAACGTTTAGAGACGACGGTGGAGGTATTGCAACAACTAGCGGAAGCATCGGATCCGCTGCAACAGGTAATTAACGCTGCCTATCAACTGAATCCTTCCCAAACCTATTGCCAAAGGATGCCTTTAGGAGTGATTGCCTTAGTCTATGAAGGTTTTCCCGAATTAGCGATGGTAGCGGCGGGATTTTCCCTAAAAAGTGGCAATAGTTTGATTATTCGCGGTTCCAATGCCTCTAGTCATTCCGATGGAGTGATTACGGAAATTATCCAAGAAGCTTTGGAAGATGTGGGTTTACCCGTGGATTGTGTGAGTGGTTTACCCTGCGATTCTAGTCCCTCCCTAGAGGAGTTGCTGACGCAGGAAAATTATGTTAATTTGATTATTCCCTACGGTCGCCCTAGTTTAATCGGTCGGGTGAGTCAATTGGCCACGGTTCCCGTTTTGCGTGCGGCCATGGGAAACTGTTATTTGTATTGGTCTCCTAGTGGCGATTTGGAGTTAGCTCGTCAGGTAATTATCGATAGTCATGGCAGCATACCCGATCCGGTTAACGCGATCGAAAAAGTTTTAATTAGTCCCCATCACAATTCTTCAACTTTAAGTCGTTTGTTTAAAAGTTTGCAGGAAAAAGGCTTTAAATTGCGGGGAGATAACCGATTAGCGGCGGATTTTCCCGAACATTTAACCATTGCTACCGATAATGATTGGCAAAGACCCTATTTAGAAAAAACGGTGGCCTTTAGGTTAGTGGATACCCTCACTGATGCGATCGCTTGGATTAATAAGTATAGTAGCGGTCACGCGGATTGTATTGTCACCGAATCCTATCGAGAAAGTCGTCAATTCGCCATGGAGTCCGATAGTGCTTTAGTTTATATCAATTCTTCACCCCGATTCGATCGCAATCCCAAACAGGGAGAATCGGTGTTTTTGGGCATTTCCAACCAAAAAGGCCAGCGCCGGGGGTTAATCAACCTAGAAACCTTTACCACCCTTAAACAGGTGGTGCAGGGGTAGTTTTGGTGAACTGGGTATTGTTAAGTTAGCTAGGGTTTGCGGCAAAAAGTTTTTCGTGGGGACAGGGTGTGGGGTGTGGGGTGTGGGGTGTGGGGTTTTAGGGATTTTGAGGGGGTCAGTTACCTAATTTTCAGGGAAAAAGTCCAGGAATTTTACCCCCGATCACTCCAATGGTTGGCACTTTTTGAGGGAAAAAAAGTCTAAAAGTCTTACCCAACATCAGCCAACCCTACCTAGTGGTCTGCGGCAAAAAGTTTTTCGTGGGGGTAGGGGTAGGGTTGATTCATGAATCAACCCTACGACATCGGGGGGGGCGGGGGCAAGAGGCAAAAGGAGGAATAAATAATCAGTCTTTAATAACTGGATTTAGTATTAGAACAATGGCGAGAAAATGACAGTTTTTAACTGAAATTACTGTCCAAACAAAACCGAACTATTGCCAGATCCTTGGAACAAGATCCAAGTCATCAGCAGATTAGATACAAAAATCGCTAAGAGCATAGTGACTACGGCCGCGGTCGTAGCTTGGCCGACTCCTTTAGCACCGCCATCGGTCGTTAAACCCCAATTACAGCCGATAATCGCAATTAAAGCCCCAAAAACCAACCCTTTAACCGGTCCACTCAGCACATCTCCCACACCCAGAAAACCGCGAACCGAGTCGAGAAAAACTGAATTGGCAATCCCGTATAAACTTTGGCCGACTAGCAAACCGCTACCTAAACCGATCAGCAACGCCATAACACTCAAAGCGGGAACCATCAGACAACAGGCAATTAAACGGGGCAGCACCAGATATTCCACGGGATCGGTTTTGAGCATATAGAGTGCGTCGATCTGCTCTGTCACCTTCATGGTACCGATTTCCGCCGCAAAAGCCGATCCTACCCGACCAGCTACCACGATCGCCATCATAATCGGACAGAGTTCCCGACCGAGAGCAAGGGCCAAAATTCCCCCCACCATACTGCCAGCGCCCAAAGCTTGGAACTCCCGGGCCACTTGGATCGTAAAGATCATCCCGATCACCGCGGCCGTGATCATGGCGATAATCAGCGAGGCGGGCCCGGCTGCTACCATTTGTTCTTGGGTGACGCGCCAATCGGGTTGGCGCGTGAATAGGAAGTAAAAAACCCTGCCGGTCAATAGTACCGCTAACCAACAGCGCCGAAACCAAGAGCTTAATTCCTTGCTAAAAATCGCCAATAAATCCTTCATTGTCCCCAAAATCGATCGGACTAGAGAAAAGTCTATCCTGTTTTGTCTTCTAATACCAAATCCTGTTATAATAAAACGAGTAAAGACAAGGAGATAAAATGCCCAAGAAAGCTGACTTAGCCGAACATCTAAGTTCAGAGGAACTGATACTAAATCTGGTTATTAAAAACTGATTATTTATTCCCCCTTTTGCCTCTTGCCTGTTGCATGAGTGCCTCTCCTCTATAAGTAGCCTATACTCAACGGATTTAGTATAAGCGGTTTAAATAGGGTTGGCTGAATAAATCTAAAAACCTTGTTGGATAAGACTTTTGGACTTTTTTCCCCTCAAAAAGTGCCAGCCATTGCGGGGATAGGGGGGAAAATTCCGGGACTTTTTCCCTGAAAATTAGGTAGTTGACCACCTGAAAATCGATCAAACCCCACACCCCACACCCCACACCCCACACCCTGCCCCCAGAAAAGCTTTTTCAGCAGCCCCTAAATAGGGTTGGCTGAAAAAGTTTGCTCCCCCTAAATTCCCCTTAAAAAGGGGGACTTAAAGCTGAAAAAAGGGGCTTTGCGCCCCTAAAAATCTTTAGTCAACCGATTAAAAATCTACACCAGACTATAGACAATTACTAAACCCAAAACTGCGGCAAAGACAATTAAAGCATAGAATTGGGCGCGACCATTTTCGAGGTATTTGAGACCTTCACCACTGACAAGAGTAGCTAAACCAGTTAAATTCACTGCCCCATCGATAACGCGATAATCCACTTCCATAATTTGCCGCGCGAGACGACGACAACCCTGGACGAAAACTCGATCATACAGATTATCAATGTACCATTTGTTCAGGGAAAAACGATACAAAACGGGGAATTTTTCGGCAATAGTTGCGGGGTCAATTTTCTTCTGGAGATACATCAAAGAAGCGACAGTAATCCCGATTAAAGCAATCCCCACCGAATTACCCGCCATAATCAGAAACTCCGTCCAATCAAAAGCATGAACTTCTTCCACTACTTCGTTAGGAACATGAATAAAACCCTCGAAGAAATTCTGCCAAGGTTTACCCACCAAACCGATTAACAAAGAAGGAACCGCTAAAATCATTAGAGGTAAAGTCATCGTAATTGGCGATTCGTGGGGTTCATGGGCATGATGGCCGTGGTTGTCTTCTTCCTGTGCTTCCGAGTCCAATTGCTTAACATTCATTGCCCCCGGTCCAAAAGCCGGAATCGCACCCGCATTGGCTAACAGTCGGCGTTTAATCTCCTTATTAGTCCCTCTAAACTCCCCTTCAAAGGTGTTAAAGTACATCCGGAACATATAAAAAGCCGTTAAACCCGCAGTGGCCCAACCGATTAACCATAAGGACGGGTTCGCCTCAAAAGCTAAACCGAGAATTTCATCCTTCGACCAGAAACCAGCGAAGGGAGGAATCCCACAGATGGCCAGAGTTCCCACCAGGAAAGTTAGGGCAGTAATGGGCATATACTTGCGTAAACCGCCCATCATCCGCATATCTTGCGCTAAAACCGGCTCATGACCGACCACATCCTCCATACCGTGGATGACCGAACCAGAACCGAGGAACAACATCGCTTTAAAATAAGCGTGGGTCATCAGGTGGAATAACCCGGCACTATAAGCGCCGATACCCATAGCCATAACCATATAACCCAATTGGGAGATGGTGGAATAGGCTAAACCCTTTTTTATATCATTCTGGGTGAGGGCGATACTTGCCCCTAGAAAGGCGGTAAAGGCCCCCGTCCAAGCAATTACCGTCATCGCCGTGGGAATTGGCTCAAAAACGGGATACATCCG
>NZ_JASJFF010001022.1:0-3252 GCF_030065435.1 Microcystis sp. M53603_WE2 | reverse complement strand
TAATCAGCAGCTGGTGGTGGAGGTAAAACTGGAAGATGACTGCTGGCTGCGGGTGGTGGTGGATGGCAAGACAGAATTTGAGGGTGTACTGCCCCAGGGAAGCCATCGCACTTGGCAAGCAAACCGAGAATTAACCGTGAGAGCGGGTAATGCCGGCGGGGTTTACGTTGCTGTTAATAATGCCAATGCTAAACAACTGGGGCAACCGGGCAAAGTCGAGGAAGTCACCTACCGGGCAAATTGAGCTAATTTATGCAAAAGGTCTTTTCACCCCTCGATCGCCTTCAGGGAGGGTTAATCGGGGCATATATTGGGGAATCCTTGCATAATCAACCCCTAATACCAGCCTTTAACTATGAGGCTACACCGAGGACGACCCTGCTTTTGCAAGCACTGCAATCTAAGGAGGATTTTTCCCTTGCGATCGCAGCCAAGCAGCAGTCGGAATCGGCGTTATTATTTGTGCTGTTGCCGGAGATTTTAACCTGGCCTGACCATGGGGAACGTTGGCAAGCTAGATTAAATTTTTGGCTGAAAAAGGGCTTAATTTCCGAGTTAACCCGACAAGAAGCGATAATTTGGGGAGAGGCAGTAGGTCTGTTATTAGAGGGAAAAAGGCCTTTAAATCAGTTAATCGGGCAATTACTAACTATTAACCCCAAGAATAAGCTATTAGAGCAGATTCAGTCAGCTTTAGGGCAGAATCATCCCTTCGAGTCCATTTTATCGGCTTGGGCGAAAGAGATCTCACCTTTAGGAATTGCGATCGCAGCTTCTCTCTATACCTTTCTGCAAACGACTGAGGATTTCGCCGTGAGCGTGCGTCGCGCTAATTATAGTCCCTATCAACGGCAATTAACCACCACTTTAGCGGGAATTTGGGCGGGATTGTACAACGGTATCGAGGGGATTCCCCTAGCCTGGCGGCAAAATTTGCCGAAAGAGCCAGTTAAACAGCAATTAATCGATAAAGCTGGGGAAATATATCGAATTTCTTTGGGTATATCTCCTCATCTTGTCCTATCTCCCCATACTGCCGTCGATTACGGGGGAACAATCCAACCCCGTCCCAGCTTAAAATTGGTCTCTCAAGATAAGTAGGGGTTGCTGAAAAAGTTTTTCCTGGTGTGGGGTGTGGGGTGTGGGGTGTGGGGTGTGGGGTTTTACCGATTTTGAGGGGGTCAATTACCTAATTTTCAGGGAAAAAGTCCAGGGATTTTCCCCCCAATCACTCCAATGGTCGGCACTTTTTGAGGTCAAAAAAGTCTAAAAGCCTTATCCAACAAGGTTTTTAGATTTATTCAGCATACCCTACTTAGTTTGAAAGATATTTTGTACCATTTTTTTATCCAAACCTGCGGCAATTTTATCTAATTCTGCTATTTCCCCACTGTCTAAACTCCATCCTAAAGCGCCTAAATTCTCCTCAGCTTGCCGAACATTTTTAGCTCCGGGTATAGGAATTGTTCCCTTACAGATACACCAATTTAAGGCAACTTGACTAATAGTCTTATTTTTAGCTTGGGCGATAACTTCTAGGCAACTCATCAGAGGAGAAATAGCGGGAATTAATTGACCAAAAAGGAAGCGACGTAATCCTGGGGGTAAGTTTTTATTATCTCGATATTTCCCGGTTAATAACCCCAAAGCTAAGGGACTATAGGCAATAATTTTAATACCCAATTGCTCACATAGTTCCTTTAATCCCAAGTCAGTGAGAGGATAGGTAGAAAGGAGAGAATACTGTACCTGTAAACTGGTAATAGGAATGCCGCGACTGGCAAACTTTTGATAGGCAGACTTCAATCTTTTCGGTCCAAAATTGGATAAACCGACTCCTTTAACTAACCCCTTTTCCAGACAATCCCCCAATCCGTCTAATAATCCCCCCTCCTGCCATGGCGCATAATTGCCCGTTGACCAGTGCATTTGCACTAAATCCACCGGGCGGCCTAGTCTGGTTGCCGAAGCTTGACAAGCTTTCACCATGGCATGACGGGTTAAACGCCAAGGATAAGGGGCGAGTTTGGTGGCAATACGGATATGATCAGCGTTATAACCGCTATATTCCCCTGTAAAGCGTCCTAATAGCTTCTCACTCTGTCCGTTGAGTTTGCCTGTCCCGTAGGAGTCTCCCGTATCAAATAGGGTGACACCCCACTGGACGCAGAGATTAAAAACCGCTTGTAACTGGCTATCCATACTCTCATCGTAACCCCAGAGAAGACGATTTCCCCAGGCCCAAGTACCGCAGCCCATGGGGGGAAGGGATAGAGTTTGATGTGTGACTGTCAAGGGATTCATGGGTTAGTTTCTCTGGGTTTTTTCTCAAGCTTTCAGCAAGATATTTTATACTAAATCTGGTTATTAAAGACTGATTATTTATTCCCCTTTTTGCATGAGTGCATGAGAAGAAAACGGGTTTCTCCGAGAAACCCGTTTTCTGTACTAAATCGACTTAGGTTTTTGTTTAACAAATAATCCCCGCAACCAATAGTAAAAACTATCGATATAAGTAAAAATTACCGGCACAACCACCAAAGTTAACAGGGTGGAAGTGGTAAAACCACCAATAACGGCAATCGCCATCGGTGCGCGAATTTCCCCATCTGCACCCAAAGCTAAAGCAATCGGTAACATCCCGGCAATTGTGGAAACGGAGGTCATAATAATTGGTCGTAAACGAGAGACTCCCGAATCAATCATCGCCTGAAACTGCGGTTTCCCTGCCTCAATGCCACTCAGGGCAAAATCGACTAACAGAATCGCATTTTTAGTGACTAATCCCATCAGTAAAACTATGCCAATTAAAGCGTATAAACCTAACTCTTTTTGGGTAATTAAAAGAGCGATTAAAGTACCACCAATCGATAAAGGAAGGGAAGTTAAAATCGCTAGGGGATAGAGAAAATTGTTATACAACAAGACCAGAATCCCATAGATCGAAATAATTGCTAAACTTAATGCCCCCAAAAAACGAGCGAAGATATCGCGCATAATACGAGCATCACCAAAGGGTTCTTCTGTCACCTCTGGGGGTAAGTTTTTCATGATTGGTAAAGTGCGAATTTGTGTCACCGCACTTCCCAAAGAAACTCCCTCTAAATTAGCTCCAATATTAACCTGACGTTGACGGTTAAAGCGTTGAATTTCCGCAGGTCCACTACCTAAGCTAATTGTCGCCACCGAGTTAAGCGGTACTAACGTCCCATTACTGCTAGGAACGCGCAAATTTTGCAGAGTTTCTATCTC
>NZ_JASJFF010000123.1:0-1910 GCF_030065435.1 Microcystis sp. M53603_WE2 | reverse complement strand
TCAACAATTTAGCAGCATTGTACAAATCCCAAGGCAGGTACACAGAAGCAGAACCTCTCTATCTAGAAGCTTTAGATTTGTGTAAACGACTCTTAGGAGACAATCATCCCGATGTGGCAACTTCCCTCAACAATTTAGCAGCATTGTACCATTTCCAAGGCAGGTACAAAGAAGCGGAACCTCTCCTTCTAGAAGCTTTAGATTTGTATAAACGACTCTTAGGAGACAATCATCCCGATGTGGCAACTTCCCTCAACAATTTAGCAGGATTGTACGATTCCCAAGGCAGGTACACAGAAGCGGAACCTCTCTTTCTAGAAGCTTTAGATTTGTTAAAACGACTCTTAGGAGACAATCATCCTAATACAAAAACCTGTCGTAATAATTTACAAAGGCTGCGACAACAGCAAAAACCTACTTCTTTAACTTGGTGGCAGTGGATTATCGTTACTCCTATAGTTATTCTATGGATGCAGTGGATTATCGTTACTCCTATAGTTATTCTATGGATGCCGTTTTATTTGCTATGGATGCTCACTCGGTGGCTAGTGCGTCGCTTTATTAGGTAAAGAGTCTAAACTATGATTGATGCGATTATGGGATAGACTATAATTGATCATTGATAAAGACTTGCCAAATACAACACAATCATAGTATTCACTCAATCATTCAAATCACAGCTTAGACTTATTATAGGAATCTTCCAGACTCTGTGCGATAAGCTTAACCTACAACATAATCGATCTTTGTGTCCTTTGTGCCTTTGTGGTTCCTTCCATTCCCTCGCCAGTAGGACTGTATCTTAGAATACATTTTACCCACCAAATCCAAGAGAGCCATAACTGATAACTGATTAGCAAGGAATAAAACCATGAACACTAAAGAGAGACTATTGCAAGAGATTGAACAAGCACCGGATTCTTTAATAGAAGAAACTTTGAACTTCCTCCTTTCAGCACAAGCTAGTTATGCTAAATCTGAAAGTAATGTAGGGGAGGCAATATTAAAGCTTCTGGAAGAGATGCCATTAGACAATGACGACTTAGAAAAGTTGCCTATAGATCTTGCTAATCAACATGATCATTATCTTTATGGAGTTCCCAAATCCTAAGCAAAGCCGAAACTAAAGTTTATAGTATCATAGCAATGAAAACCATCTTTGCAGACACATTTTATTGGGTTGCTCTCATTAACAATCGTGATGATTGGCATGAGAAAGCTATAGAAATGACAAGGAAACTCCAGCAGGTAACAATAGTGACAACCGATGAAGTCTTTATTGAAGTTTTCAACAATCTATCTGCTTATGGAATGTCAGTTAGACGAAAAACCTTACAAGTTATTAGAGGCTTACAAAATAATCCCCAAATCTTAGTTATACCTCAAACTCATCAGACGTTCCAATCAGGATTAGATTTATATCAAAATCGTCCAGATAAGGATTACAGCTTAACAGATTGTATATCCATGCAAACAATGCGCCAAATGAATATAAATGAAATTCTTACTCACGATAAGCATTTTACACAAGAAGGATTTTTCATTTTATTTCAAAATATAGAGTTACATTAGATTTGAGAAAACGACTACTAGGAGACAATCATCCCCATGTGGCAACTTCCCTCAACAATTTAGCACAATTGTACTATTATAAAGGCAGATACTCAGAAGCAGAACCTCTCTATCTAGAAGCGATTAATATTTTCAGAGAAGGATTAGGGGAAAATCATCCCCATACTCAAATCGTTTATCAGAACTATCTGAGGATGCTGTCTTAACTATGATTGGAATGATTGAATGATGAACTATGACTAGGGAGCTAGTTAAGAGTGGATTAGAGATGAAGATTGATTGAATGAACCAATCATAGTTAAGACCGTTGGAAAAGAGGGTTCGTAGGCGCACGGATT
>NZ_JASJFF010000063.1:0-6416 GCF_030065435.1 Microcystis sp. M53603_WE2 | reverse complement strand
TGGCTGAATAAATCTAAAAACCTTGTTGGGTAAGACTTTTAGGCGTTTTGTCAATCAAAAGGTACTGGATGTGGGAGTGATCGGGGGGAAATTTAGGCACTTTTTCCCTGAAAATTAGGTAATTGGCCACCTCAAAACTGGTAAAACCCCACACCCCACACCCCACACCCCACACCCTGCCCCCAGGAAAAACTTTTTCAGCAAACCCTATATACTTGTACGTCGTCAATCAACCCTGTATACAATCCTGTTGGTTGAGAGCCTACAGCAACTCCTCCAACTAGGAAAGGAGCCGAGGTTGCCCCAATTGGATCACTGGCAGTGATCGCATCCAAGATACCATCTACATATAATAAAGAATTTCCACCTTGCTCGTACACCACAGCTATTTGATGCCAGTCGCCATCTGTTACTGTAGTGTTGCCATGCAATACGTGCCTGTTAGGAAAAGGTGCGTAGAATCCTGCTTTCGTCAATTGCCGTTCCCCAGGGTTGATACCATTAACAAATACCATATATCCAGACACAATCCCTGCTGTATGCTTTGCCACGACAAAGTTATCGTTAAGTACCGTTGAGTTAATCCAAGCTGAAATGGAAAAGTTGCTATTGGTGAAACCATAGATGTTTCCCATGTTAACAAGGTCATTAGTGGCTTGACTCAAGCTAATTGCATTTCCAGAAATTCCTCCACCCACAAGTGTGGCGTTCCCCTGTAAAATACCGTTTTGTCCCCCTACACTATCGGCAGCGATAGTTCCCCCTGTTTCGTCAAATGTCCAATGGGAAAGAATTGTTGCTGCCTGAACAGGTGCTATAACGAAGGTACTAACAGCAATAAGCTAAACGGCTTTTACTTCGGATCACCGATATAGACTCCAAAAGGGTTATAGCTGTTGGATCATGCAGGTTAAGCGCCGTTTAGCTTAGCACCTGTCACTAAAATAATTTTGTTGAAGTTCATGAAGTCTCCTTATTGAATTTGTAGAATTTGAGAACTGCTTACCTGAGTCGAGTCAACAATTCTGCTTCTGCTATTACCCTGATAGATGGTTGTTTGATTTGATGTGTGAATTGATTGAGTCTGTATGAATTGCTTGAATACGAGACAAAATGTAACGGGCGATGCACGAGTTAAATTCCATCGACTTTACCCGTCAGACGCTCATCAAACTTCTGCTCATAATCGGGGTCTTGAGTTCCGAGGAGTTTGTCCCAGAACGTGAAATATAGACCGTAATGTACGGTGTACTTGCGATGATGAATGGAATGATGGGCAGGACCAATAAACCACCGACCCAACCAATGATGGGGAAATGAGGAGGGCAAGCGATCGATCCCAAGATGATTTAACACTGCCCAGATCGTCATCGTGGTGAGTGCCGCAATTAACGTGATGAAATGCAGGGGAAGGACAAAGACAATGCCGACCAGGAAGAGAGACTGAACGATCGCCTCTAGTGGGTCAAAGGCAAACGAAGTCCACGGGGTAGGATAGCGCGAGCGATGATGTCCCTGGTGTAACCACCGAAAGAGTGACGGGTGGTGAAACAAGCGATGGGTGAAATAGAAATAGGCATCCTGGAGAACCAACACAGCGCCATAACTAACCCCTAAATAACACAGCCCATACTGTTGAGGGTGGCTGTATAAGCGGGTAATGCCCCAACTGTATCCTGTCATGATGAAAGCCGCCGCCAGCGCAAACACCCCCGCCGAAAGAACCGAGAGCGTGATATCTTGTTGAATCGATCGCCAAGAGGGAGACCAATGCCGCAGGTTGTGATTGACAAAGGACTGACTCAAGGGCGAATAGAAGAACAAATAGGTTCCCCCAGCCACGAGAAAGTATCGCGCCAGGATGATCCCAAAGAAAGCGAACCCGTAAAATCCAAATGAGTGGTCTATCAATTTAATCTCCTTGCCATTCCCGATCTTCCAAGTCCTTTTGAGGTAACAGCAACGTGGCTTCAATTTCTTGCCGGATTGCGGCTGTTATTTCGCAGTTACTATTCAAACAATCGATCAGGAGTTGATTGGCCTCATAGTAGCGTTGGAGCAGCTGCTGTTGCTCAGTCGTAAACTGCCAGGGATGATGAATATTGCGATAATTGGCGATCGTGCCCCTCAACTGTTCCACCCAGGCAGAATAGTTTTTCTGCCACCAGTCCTGAAGCCGTTCCCGGTTTTGACTCGGAGGTGGCAGTTGGTCTCTCAATTGTTGCAAAGACTTATAAAATCCAGCATCCAGAACCATCACCAGAATGTTGTTGAGTGCCTCGCTACAAGCATTGACATAGGCAAAATCCTGACTGTGGTCGATGGCAAACTCTACCAGCAAGTTCTCCAACGCCGCATCTAAAAACATCCCCTGATCGAGCGTGCTGGCTAAGGCAAAGCGATCTGCCGTATGCGGGCTTTGGGCAAGGGCAAGGTAAAATGCGCGTGCGGTCGCCACTTTGGTTTCGTCTGGGAGCTGCTGGGATTTTTGGCTGGCCCAACTCAAAAACTCTTGCAGATAGGAGTCTTGCGCGACTAAGGCATCAATTTGTTGCTTCATCAACTGCACCAGCGCATCTGCACTTCGCAACATGGCAGCCGTTAACAAGAAGACTTCGCGCCAGTGGGAATCGGTGATGTGACTCACCAACCCTCCCAGTGCTTGTTCTAATGCCTGCAAATTATGGCTGGCAACTATTTTTCGAGCCGTGAAGTATTCTTGAAATGCCAGATAAGAAAATGAAAAAATGCCTCGCGCCCGCTCTGTGAGGAGTCCATGCTGTGCCTCGATCGCTTTCAGCATGGCTTCGCTTTCGAGTTGGAGTTCCTCTGCTTCCAGGGTTGCACCTGGCAAATTCCGCAAATAGTCGCCAATGTATTGCTCAATCGTGCGTTGCTCAAAAAAATACTGCCCCTGTTCAAAAGTAACTGCTGCAAGCTGGCTCAACAGCCTCAATTTTTGGGGCAATAAAAACCCCCGGTAAACCTGATCGCGTTCGACTCCTCGAGCTTCATCCCATTTACCCAGCAGCAAATCCAGCCCTTGTTTATAAAACTCAGCCCGCTTGCTCGGAAATTTCCCTTGACCCTGAAACACCCAGCAGGCGAGATGCAGAAACAGAGGTGTCACCACCAGTTGCCGAAATTGCCAGTTTTCCGGCAAGTCCAACTTCTCCATAAACTGAGCCGACTGCTCCTGCCCCGCTTGAGCAGTCGTTTTGCTCAGTGCCACAAACCACTTTTGCGCGAAGGTGCTGATTTGTGCCTGGGTAAAGGGGGCAATTTCTACATCAGTGAAACCTCGAATCTGGAGTTTTTGGGCAGCGGTGCGACAGGTTACTACAAATCGATTGCGATGATACTTTTCTGAGAATTGACGAATTTCTCTCAGAACTGCTGTAATGTCCTGGGTGAGCACTTCATCCATGCCATCGAGCAACAGCAGGACTCTGCCCGCTTGCAGTAAGGTTTCCAGCACAGACGGGTTGGAAATTCCAGCGGTGAGCAATGCCTGACGGATGTAGTTGAACAGGCTAGATTCACCACTGGGACTGGACTCCTCGGCAAATTCTCTCAATAAGATAAAAATCGGCACTTGATTCGCCGCAAACTCGCCTTGGTTGCACTGAATCGCCAGATGTTGCAAAAAGGTCGTTTTGCCAACCCCCGGCCTGCCCAAAACTCTAAGCTTTGAGTAAGTTTCAACAGCCTGCATTCCGGGTATTTGCTTCTGCTCAACCTCTCCCAAACCGACGCGATCGAATTCAGCGGGACCCAAGTTTTGCCAATCGGCAATCTCCACCCACTGTTGACTGGCAATTTCCGCCAAAATATTGACATCCACATAGATGTCATCAAGGTTGACTGGATGGCTGATGTCTAGTAACTGCAAGATGCCGCACTGGTTTTGGATGGTGTCCAGGCGTTGCGCTCGCACCTCTTGCACCAGAGCATCAATATTAGTTTTCGCCAGTTCTCCGGGTTCAGGAAATTCTGCGGGCGGAGCGAGGGCAATCTCCCGCCAATCCAAATCCAGAATCGAACAAATTTCCAGGAAAACCTGGCGATCAACGGGTTTTCCTGTGAAAAACCGCCAAATCGGCTGGCGGGTCTTTAAGTTCACTTCCCCTGCTAGATTTTCCTGAGTCCACCCCTTGAGATCAAAGGCTCGTTTAGCCTGTTTAATTCCCGAAGGGGAGGCCTGGAGCGATCTCTTGACCATACAATCCAATCCTCCCTATCGAGTCAGAATCAGTTCTGGTTGGGACGACCAGAAACTTCTAAGGGATCGTAGCCTAGTTGTTGAGTAATCCGTTCTCTGGCTAAGGCCCGGTACTCCCAAAAATGTTCTCCCGCCGCGCACAGACCTAAATAGAGATTGAGAACTTGGGGCTTTTTTTGCCAAATCGTCCATAATTGCCGCCAAAACTGTCCCCGAATGTTCCCTCGGCGGATACCCTGATGCCAGATTAACTGGGTAATCAGCCGTAACCCCTTACCCACGGGAAATTGCATGGTTTGCTTGTGTTTTGACTGCAAACCCAGACCGAGACATTGTTGGAAACAGCGTCGGAGATAGTGGCTGGGTTCGTACAGCGTCCAGAAGCCTTCGACATACTCTTTGGCAATTTCGGCAATCGGGCGGGTGGGGATAAAATTCATCAAGCTATTCTGATCTCCCGTCGGATGGATGCTGTCACCCTCAACTAAACGCTGTTCTTGCTGGAGACGATGCCAAAGAGCCGTATTCGGCAAAGATTGGAGAATTCCTAACATGGGCTGAGGAATACTGGTTTCTTCCACAAAGGCTTGAATCCTTTCCCCCGCACCAGAGCGCTCTCCATCAAACCCCAAGATAAATCCAGCATAGATTAGCAAACCGGCTGCATTAATCTTGCGACAGGCTTCCACCAGTGGATTGCGAGTATTTTGCAGTTTGCGCGTCACTTGCAGACTATCTTGGTCAGGAGTTTCAATCCCCAGAAAGACAGAATAAAACCCCGCCTCAGCCATCAGGCTTAACAATTCATCATCCTCTGCCAAATTGACCGAGGCTTCAGTAATAAAGGTGAAGGGATAGTCGTGCTGCTTCATCCAGGGAATCAAGTCTCTGAGAAAGCGTTTGACGTTGCGCTGATTGCCAATAAAGTTGTCATCGACGATGAACAACGAACCGCGCCAGCCTAGGTCGTAGAGAGTCTGCAACTCTGCTAAAGTCTGACTCGGCTCTTTAGTACGAGATTTGCGCCCGTAGAGGGAAATAATGTCGCAAAATTCGCAGTTAAAAGGACAGCCGCGAGAGAATTGCACTGCCATCATTAAGTAATCGTCTCGCTGAAGCAGGTCGAAGCGGGGGATGGGGCTGAGGGTCACGTCTGGCTTGTCCCCAGAGCGGAAAATTCCCTGGCTTTGACCTTGAGCGATCGCCTCCAAAAACAGGGGAACGGTTAACTCTCCCTCATCCAAAATGAGATAGTTCGCTCCAGAATCCAGGGCATCCTGGGGGACAGAGGTGGGGTAGGGACCGCCAACGGCGACTTTTTTGCCTAACTGCACGGCTTTTTGAATCAGAGCTTGAAAATCTGGCTTCTGGACTAACATGGCAGAGAGGATAACCAACTCACACCACTCCCAATCGGCTTCTGTTTCAGGATTGACGTTGCGATCATAAAATCGAATCTCCCAGTTTTGGGGGAGGAGGGCGGCGACAGTAATGATGCCGAGGGGTGGAATGGTGGCTTTCAGTCCCGCGATTTCCATAAAGCGATCGTAAGACCAGAAAGACTGGGGAAACTCAGGGTAGAGTAACAGGGCTTTCATCGAAAAAATGGGTCTGAAACCCCGCCCTTTAGCGATAGCGGAGGGCGGCTTTACATAAGTTAGTGAGAAACAATTAAACCGTTAGAACGACGAATTAACTGAATCTTACTAACAGTTATCTGTCCCAATCGTTGACCATTGGCATCGCTTACAGATAGCTGTTTTTCGGTATCTCCACTAACATAACCAATTCCTTTGGGAGAAGAAATTAAATCTCCTTTACGGAACCCATGTCTTGTGGTAGAGCCACCATATTTACGTCGTTTACCACCTTACAACTATGTCTGCTTCTTCATTGGAGGGGAATATACCGATGATCGAGTGAATATTTGTCATGAATTTCCTGTTTTTAGTACATAATTAGATTATATCCAACATTCCGCAGGTCAGATTCCACTTCATAAATATCCCTCTTTGGGAGTATCTCATTTATGCAAGTGAGTAATTAGGGTTTGCGGCAAAAAGTTTTTCTTGGGGGCAGGGTGTGGGGTGTGGGGTGTGGGGTGTAGGGTTTTACCGATTTTGAAGGGGTCAATTACCTAATTTTCAGGGAAAAAGTCCCTGAATTTTCCCCCCGATCACTCCCATATCTGGTA
>NZ_JASJFF010000928.1:0-7404 GCF_030065435.1 Microcystis sp. M53603_WE2 | reverse complement strand
TTTAGGAGTTGTCAAAACAAAGCGAAAATCAACAGTCAAGCTGATTGTAGCACCTTTTCCTGACCGGCAACGAAGTAGTCCCCAATTTTTTTTCAATAACCCCTTGACAAATTACACACAAGCTTAACTTCTCACCAATGGATCGGGACCAACATTGACTTGGACAAAGTTTTTCGGATTAGCCCATCTTGCTTGCATAAAATTAAATTGATTTTCAATACTAGATTGAAAGCAAATGAACAGTAATCCTGAGTCCTTTTCGGGTTCTTTTGTGGCATCATTTTCTCCATAACTAACTGCCCGGCGGGTAATTCGGTGGTTTTTTTCGATCTTTAAGGCTTCGTTAAAACCGGGAGAAGACTCCACTATCCCCGTATCTCCCCGAGGGTTTGTTTTGCGAATGTGGGCGTGAAATGGGCACTTTGTCGCCGTTTGATCCTGATCGTAATTGAAGTTGTTAGTGGGTGTAACTGGAGAAGTTGGCATATCCGAGAGAGTAACTGGAGTTCCGTCCTGGAAACGGCCCACAATCAGGGCTCCTGCTAAGTCATCGTTGATGTTTAGAGTTTGAGCTAGTTGGTGCTGATCCTGGCGAAATGCTTTCACATTTTGTTCAAGTTTTCGATAAACCAAATAACTACCATAACTATCTTCAGTTCGTCCATTAGGATCCCTGACTAAAACAACATCTAGAGATGCCCGCGGATCCCATTGTTTAAAATCCCGGTCATCGCGTAGTGAGTTGTGAATATCTCGCTTCAAAAATAAAGGCTGACTCACACCATCAACAAAGCCAAAATGCTCGATGATTTGTCCGGCTTGATTTCTTAAGATAAAGCCATTATCTCGATGAACAATTTCAGCTATTTGGCACAATTGTGCCTCTATTTTCTTGACGGCTTCCGATAAATCGAGGATACTGTCATCGGCCACCAGTATTAAAGCGTCAATTTGAGTTTGAAAGCCGTTTTCCCACTGGTCAACCGGTGGATCTCCTAAAAAACTTCTGATGTCATCATTTTTCATCCCCATGCGAAATGGCTGATCTGAGGGAATTTGGTAGGGTTCGATTTTTAGGTATTCATAACCCTTACGAGATAAAAAGAAATTGGCAAACAAGCCACCCGATACTTGTTTGGTTCGGTATAGATGAGCCTCATCTGACTGTTGTTTAGCAGATTTTAGATATTGTTGGGCAAAAGTTTGAATCCACGTTCTGACTGGATTAGTCAGATCTGGTTTGAATTGTAAAAACAGATGGGTGCTATAGTCTCGTCCATGTCCCCGAAGAATATTGCCTTGTAAATCTTCCAGTAAAATCTGGTATTTACCAAGCTCTTCAGGATCAATGCCATTTTCTGGTAAGGTGTTTAAGTCTGCTTCTGTAAGTGCCATCGATTAACTCCTCTATTTAGGTTACAGTTTTGACAAGTTGAAACTAAATATTTTTACCGATTTATACCTCACGATTGCGAAAGTTTTAGACGAAAAATATAATAAGGTGGATGGGAAGAATCTTCCCCTGCGTTGAGAGGTGGTGAACGATTTAATTGATTACAATCCACATATAAATAACCATCGGATCCCAAGGTTAAACAATCAGTCCAAGACAATCTTTCATCATTTACTAGCAGTTGGTAGCGGCGATCTGGTGTAATCACCCCGATGCCATTAGCTGCTAAGTCTCCCAGATAAATATTGTTGTCTTGGTCAATAGTAATACCGTCACAAATTGGCTTATCGCTATATCGTTCAATTTTACTGCCCAGTTCAGCTTCACTTAAATTGGGGTTGCTCAGATCCTCACTCCGAATACGATACATACTGGTATGGTGCATTGGGCTTAAATAAACCCATTCATTGGCTGCATCTAAAACAATGCCATTGACACCCAAATGAGGACGAATCAAACTTCCATCAGATTGTTTAATTTGTACCGGTGTTCCATCAATCACCAGATCGATATCTTCTGGTATAATACCGGGGTATCCTTGCAAAATACGAGAAGCTAAGCCCGTTTTCAAATCAACCCTAATCAAAGCCGCTAATTTTTCTGGAGCCGGATCGGAAATATAGACGAAATTACGGGTCAGATCTATGACCAAATCATTAACAAAAGAATTATTGAGAGTGATTGGTGGGGGCAAATAAATTACCCGCGCTAATTGATTATTTTGGGTATCCCAAGCAACCAGTTTAGGGGTTGACTGGCTTTGATTGGCATTATCTAACATCCACACAGTTCCCTTAGCATCTGACTTGATACCTAAGACGGTATCAAGGGTAATAATTGTCCCGTCCGACTGATTAGGAAACGGGATTAAACCGTCTTTAGTTAATTCCGCTACCCGCATTTCAGGGTTATAAAATTGGTGCAGGCTAAGAATAAGCCGGCCATCTGGGGTTAGGGTTATGTTACCTGGAGCAAAGGGCAATTCTGCCACTACTTCTAAGCTATCAGATAGATATTTCATCAGCAGAATTTCTCCCAATTGATCAAAAAGAGTATTTTTTTTAATCGAAAACTTTCCTTGATTATTGTGCCTTGGATTGCCGATTTTTAGCACCTCAAGCCCCAAGCTTGACCATTTTGGCGTGAGATGGCTTACCCACATCATTAAGGTAGAACATCATGTAGTAGCCCGGTGGGTAAAGATTGGGACTGATTGACACTTTAAAGTCAATGGCAGACTCATCCCCCAAAGTGACCTTTTCTACCGCCAAATCAGCTAATCTTTGCCCAAAATCAAAAGAATGAGTGACTGAACCGAGTTTAACTAGAACTAGAGAGCCTTTTTCCGTGGCGTTCTTTACAGAAATGCTACCAGATTGGCCGTAGTTAAGCTCTTCAGTAGCTTTGACAATTTCTGGGCGAGGACCAGACTTAAATAAATAAGGAGGACTGAAGATCTCTCCTTGCCAAATTTCGGCTGGAACAAAAGGTTCTTTATCATTTTCCACGAAATAATGCTGAGGATCTTGATAAAAAGTATTGAGGTCAAATTCTTCAGGCTTTCCTGATTGATCATGCAGCTTGGCAAATTTAAAAAAGCTAGTCTGATCCCCTATAACGTTTACATGAACCGTGCCGTCTTTTTCCCTGGCAGCGCGGTTAGCATTGCCACCTAATACTAGGACACGGGCATCTGGTAATAAAACTGCGCCATTATGATATAACCTGGGCAATTTCGCCCGCTCCAAGCTCTGGGTTTTATACCCGGCTGCTGCGGTTGCATCGGGAGTCATCAATAAAGGTTCGTAAACGGGTAGGTATTCGGGATATTCACCTCCATTAACCACTAAAATTTCTTTAGTGGGTAAAATCACCGCTTGTAAGTTAGCTCTGGGGGTCTTGAGGAAATCGGGGAATATTTCCCATTTACCATTCTTTTCGCGACTGTTTGCTGGAGAAACCCAATGTTGTAAACTAGCGACGACTTTAGCGCCTGGAAAACCCGAAGTATTACCTCCTCGGCCAAAGGCAATACTATTAGTACCAATGATGCCTCCTAGTAACAAGACATCTTCGGAGTTAGGCACTTGTAGGGCGGTCCCGTAAGCCTTGCTGGTTTCTGCCCGGTCTGGCCCTACTTCAAAACTAATAGATAATTTTCCAGTTGCGTCTTCTTTAATGCTCATCAAATAGCTTTTTTTGCTGGAATGTGGCACTAAAACTCCGGCAATACCGGCTTCATCTCCTGTGAGCAACAGCCGTCCATCGGCTAGAGGAAAAACCCGGGGATAGAGGTCTATACTATCATAAACATCTCCATTTTCTACTTTAGTATTAAAGGGACTGTTTTTGATAGTTGTAGGATCAAAATAAGAGAGGTTTTCGGTTTTGGGATCGTAAATTTCGATACTGGGATTGATTTGATTAAGACCTCCCCATTTTAAACCGGAAAGAATCACTACTTTACCATCATTCAAGGAAATTAAACTCGGATACCAGCGTCCTTCTTTCATTTCCCCTAAGTCTTTCCATTTCCTGGTTTTCCAATCATATAAATTGAGTTGTTTTGTTCCCGTAAATGCACCGCCAGGATAATAACGTCCTGTTCCCCCCACAAATAAAACGTTTCCGTTCGCTAACTGTACATGACCCACACAAAAGAGATCGTTAGTTGTCCCGTGTTGTATGGCTGGGGGTGAGGGAATGCGTTCAACTTTACCTGTTTCGGGATCGAGCAGCCCTGTATTATTGACTACGTCGTAGTTTTTGACATCCACTCCCTCGGTAAATTGCGTAAATTGATCTTCTCCATTTTCTTTAACTACCAGACTGCGAAAACTACTGCCATTGACCATCAAAACCTTACCATTGGGTAAGACTATAGTATGGACAGACTGCATTCGATTTTCTGGCGGTGGCATGGGTAAGGTTTCCCACATTCCCATGATTTCTGGGTTTCCTTTTAAGGGAGCGGCAATCGCATTTTCCAAGCCACAAATGGCAATTCCTAATGCTAAAACAAATACCAGAAAGACTGAGATAATTTTAGCTTTTTTATCAGATAAACTAAAGCCCATATTACCTCTTAAGTTTAACGATAGCTGTTGATTGTTTCAACAATTTCTTGGCGTGTCGCTTTAATAGCAAGATCAGCAATATCATAGGCACTGGGATATTCATTGGCTGCATCTTCTCCCGGAATCCAAAACTTGCGTCGAGTCAGGCGCAATGAGTTAGTAAAAGCAGGAATAGCATTGAAAATCTCAACCGCCATTGGCCCATGATAAACCTTGAGAATTGGTTTTAAAAAAGATTGCCAAGGTAGCCAACTGGTATGAATGGCACCGCGATCTGGAGGAGACACCTGGATATAGTGGAGTCTTTCCTGTTCAGCAAGATACTTAACTTGTTGCTCAAAAATCTCAGGACCTTCGCCATCGAGAGTTTCATGGGCGCTATCGATTACCACTCCTACTTGTTTACTAGGAACCTCCTCCAAAAACTCAATTAATTGCGATAATTTGTTCGGTCCAGATGTTTCCCAGTGGGTGATCGGTTCGATCGCTAATTTGACATTCTTGCCCTTTGCATATTCACCTAACTGATTAAGAATCGGTTGAGCGTTCTCATAGCGACCTTTTAAATAATCCTGAAGTTGATCACTCCAGATAGGCTGTTTGGTGGATTCTGTAACTGGAAAAAGACCGTAAGGGATAACAATTGGACCCATCATGATATTACCCCTTAAAGCGGCGGTGATATCAACCCGTGACTTAAGATAATCTAGAGCTTCTTGTCTTATGTCAGGGTCGGGAGAACTGGGATCGAAGCTAGGGGTAGCCCCCACATTAGTAGAAATTTTTACCTCTGTCAATCCTTCGCTGTCTAGATATGACCTTAGTTCAGTATAGTTTTTAAGATCATCCTGAGCATAATTTGTAGTTCCTGGAGGCGGAGGTGCAATGGGAAACTCGAAACCAGTGTAACCAAAATCTTGCAGTTTTTTGATATGTTCAACAACCGTTTTTCGATATTCCGAGTTATCGGGCTTTAGATCGGTAGTAAACATGAAAAAGCTTAGGTAAATATCAGGCTGAGACAAGGAGGAAGATTTGCTCATTTTTGCTATTCCCGATGATGATTTTTTTTGATTCAAAAGTCAGTGTGAATTGAAAAACGAATTAATAGCCGTTGCCCGTAAGCCATTGAATCAATCCCGCTGGATTATCGATGACCGCTTTGGGATCGAACATCGGCCAAATATAGACAAGTCCTTCTTCGTCAAGACGGAAGAAATTGTGCAGGGTGTATAGAGTGCCTTTTGTTGTTTTCATCTGCCAGACCCCACTTGCCCTCGGGTATTCAATGGTAATTGACAGGACATTTACCTCTGAGACGCGAGTAGCAACACCGCTTACAAAGTTTGACACATCTTCCGTCCCGTTGATAGTTCTCTCACTGATCGGGCTAAGAAACTGTATCTGAGAAGAGAACTGCACCTCAGAGAAATCGCCAGTTCCGAAGGCACGGAAGTAGTTGTCAATAATGTGGCGATATTCTTCCTTATCCATTTTAGCTGTCTCCAAAAATGAAAGGTTTACAAAATTATTCCGGTTTATTATTCCAGATCTGGCGACTAATTTTCCAAACATCTTGCTCTTTTTTCATTAACCATAATGCCCGAAACTTAACGGACCTTGATGGGCTGCCATCTTTCGGGCGAATTGTGGCTCGAGAAATTCCTATGACATAACCGAAATCGCCCATAACCTTGATTTCTTCAGCAGTGAAAATAGGATCGATGTCGTTCTGTGCAATCTGTTCGGCAAACCCTTCAACTATTTCAGCAATTCCCGATCGATCGGGGACTCCAGGTGCCATCCAAAGGGCATCTTTTGTGTACATATCGGCGTAAGCAGATAGATCTCTCTCCCTAACATTGGTGGGATAGACTTCTTCAAATACGCTTCTGATTTTTGCGTGATCACTAGATTCCATGAGAGAGTATCCCATTTTGGATTGTGGATTTTGGATGGGGGGAGCGTCTGCATGAGAGAGTTTCAGGAGAAATTTTTCCATCTGTAAAAGGCAATGGTGAAAATGGGATGCTCCCTTTGATCATCTTTTGATCATCTCCCCCGCAATGGCCAAGTCAAACCGTAACCTGTCCAGAGAACTGGAATTTCGCAGGCAAGTCCCTAAGCTTTAAAAGTATTGCTAGGCAGGCATCCTAGCCGCAAAAACAAAACTACGGTTTTCCCTGTGGATGGGGTTTATAAACCCGTCAGTTTGCGCAGATATGTGCGAGCGATTACCGCGTTTTCTAAGGGATTTGTTTTGTTAGGATCTTGTTCTGCCTCGACCACTAGCCATCCTTGATAATGGGCTTTAGCAAGCTCTTGTAAGATGGGAGGAAAATCAATGGCACCTTTGGGGTCTCCCGGAACGGTAAACACCCCCTTCTGGATCGAATCTAGAAAGCTAATACCATCTTCTTCGGATTTATCTAAAACAGATTGGCGAATATTTTTTAGGTGAACGTGCTTGATCCGGTTAGCATATTTCTTGGTAACAGCTAAAGGATCAACTCCCGCATAGTATAAATGACCCGTATCAAGAAGCAATTTGACATTTTCTGGAGTGGTATTGGCCATTAACTTATCGATATCTTTGAGGTCTTGTACTCCCGTCCCCACATGGGGGTGGTAGCACAACTGCATCCCATTTGCCTTAGCTATTGAACCAAGTTGGTTTAATCCTTTAGTCATTTGCTGCCATTGCTCATCCGTAAACCGTGGTCGATCTTTTAAAGGCTCTTCGGTAATTGTTATGCAATGGACGGGGGTTATAAGGGATGGAACCCTTATATAGAAAAGCATTTAGCGATTTTTGTCAATTGTTTTTGCTCTAGAGCGAACTAATCAATTAAGTCTCTTGCCAGATAAGGATTT
>NZ_JASJFF010000972.1:0-6578 GCF_030065435.1 Microcystis sp. M53603_WE2 | reverse complement strand
TAATTTCAGCGATGATAGTCGTCAACAAACTTGGGACTTAGACAGGGACTTATCGAACCTATTCCACCCCTATCTAAAACAGTTCCTAGCCCCGCAAAAATGGGCTGATTTAGCCTTTCTAGCCACCGCTAAGGGGCCGGGGAGCTTTACCAGTACCCGCATCGGTATAGTCACGGGTAGAACCCTAGCACAACAATTACAGCTACCGATTTTTACCGTCTCCAGTTTAGCGGCCTTTGCTTGGTCACAACGGGATTTTTACCCCCTTGATACCCATCTAGCCCTAGAAATGCCCGCAACTAGGGGAAAATTGTATGTGGGCATCTATCGGGGTAATCGGGTTTATTTAGCTGATAGGCTGATGACTCCAGAACAATGGCAGCACACTTTAGAAAACTTAACTATTTCCTATCAAAGATTAGCCACACCCAGTTATTTAGGCATAAATGCCGCCGATATCCTCGATTTAGCCCATTTGGACTGGCAAACGGGAAAACGCCCCCATTGGTCGGAGGCGCTACCATTTTACGGGATGTGATTAATGGATTTCTTGCAAAAATCAAAAATCTTCCGTTAGGTGAGGAGTAAGGAGCCAGTAGTCAGGATTCAGGAGAATTAAGAATGAGCATTAATCAATTAAATGCTCTAATTGGGAATTCCCTCTTTTTTTCAAACTATAGCCAGCTAGTCCGAGGGTTACTAATCCTAAAACTGCGCTAGGTTCTGGGACAGGTTTCACGGAATAAATCGCCACATTACGACTGACTTCATTGGCAACAATTAACAGGGGAGTACCATTGGGACTATCGGCAGCGGGAATAAATAATAATCCTTCGGGAGAGATATCGCCTAATTGCCAATCGTTGATATAATCAACAAAGAAAGGATGACTAGGGTTGGTGATATCATAAACCATGAAACCGCCAGCCCTTTCTATTCCCACAAAAGTATAGAGACGATTGCCTACAGTTCCCACGGCTAAACCTTCCGGTTCTGGGCCGCGGTTATCGCTACGACTATCGAAACTACTAGGAGTACCATCGGAATTAAAGATACTAGGAGTTAGGGGAGTTGCCGAAAAAGCCGCCAAAATTTGTTCAAAATCATCGCCGCTATCGAAGACTTGGGACAGTCCATTAGTGACATTCCAAATCGAAAAAGAACGACCACCGTAGGCAAAAAGTTGACTATATTGACCTTGGTCGTTACGTCCGTCGATGCTAGAAACATCCAAACGGCCGAGATTTTGGGCTAATTGCAATTCGGCGGCATTAGGAAAAACATTGGGGTCTAAGGTTAAACTAGAAACTCGTCTGGCCTCATCTCTAGTATCCCCTTCGTTGGCAGTAATTAGGGTTAGCTGAATAAATCTAAAAACCTTGTTGGGTAAGACTTTTAGACTTTTTGTCAATCAAAAAGTACCAGATATGGGAGTGGTCGGGGGGAAAATTCCGGGACTTTTTCCCTGAAAATTAGGTAATTTACCCGATGAAAATGGGTAAAACCCCACACCCCACACCCCACACCCTACACCCTGCCCCTAGGAAAAACTTTTTCAGCAAATCCTAATTAATACCAATCATCCATCGACCGGAAAATTGAGGCATCGGGGAACATAGTTGGATTACCACTAGCGTCGATTTTTTGCCGTAATTCTCGCAATTGTTGATTGCCGATGAGAAAATCATTTTCTACTAATTGATAGGGCAGTACATTATTATCTAAAGCATACACTGCCGTGATGCCGGCAGCTACCCCAGAGGACCACTCGAAGGAATGGACACGATAGGCGGCCGCGGCAATATGACTAAGGGCGATACTTTTGCCCGCTATCAGTAAATTATCGATTTTTTGGGGAATTATAGCCCTTAAAGGGATCTCGAAGGGATAAGCTTGCCCTTGTCCCTGTCTTTCTCCTGCTTTTTCTGTATTACCCGGTTTTTCGGGGGGATGTTCCGTCATGCAGGGATGAAAATCAATCGCATAGTGACCGATACCGACGGAATCGGGGTAAATGGTAGAGCGCTTGCGTTTAACGGCCTGATCGGGGGATAATGTGCCATCAAGTACGGAAAATCCCTCTAATCCTGCCAAGGTGGCAATTAAGCGCCGATATTCTGCCGGAGAAAGATTTTGACGATAGAAATCGCTTTGAAAATTTTGTCGGGAAATATCGATTTCTGTGACGGTAAAACCATCGGGGTAAGTCAGGGAAGGACGACCGATAATCCGTCTTGCTTCCCGAATATAGGGATATTTTGACAAACCATGGGCAGTTCCCATGGGAGAATCAAAACCGGAGAGATAACGGTTATTCAAATGGGGAACTTTTACCCCGTCCCCTAACTGGGAATCGGTGGTCCCTTCTACTAACCAATAATAGTAGGAAATGGCGTGTTCTTCGCCCCTCGCGAGGGTTTCGGTGCGTAATCCTCCCATCCATCCCCCCGGAGATAACTGTCCTAACTTTTGCAACTGTTCACGGGTGTAGATAAAGTTATCCTTCGCAGTCCCCGGACGGTAATCATTTCCCCAGGTCCAATTCTGCATGGAAATATCCCCCGGGACGGGTTCGGTAAAAGTAATTCCCCCAAAGGTTTTCTCTTTACCCAGTTGCGGACTCCAAATACGACGATAGGTGAAAACTAGGTCAAAATCGGCTAATCGCGGCAATTCATAGCTAAAATAGGGGGCATAGCGTTCATAATAAACGGGTTTCTCGTGGGTTTGTGGTTTTTCTGTTTCCTCCATGGCGAAGGTATAGGTAAAGCCTTGGGTACAGTAGGGGTCTCCAGTGACGCTAGAGGAAGAAGGTTCGAGATAACTGCGCTTATCGACACCTAAACGGTAGGGAATATCTGATAATCCGATTATTTCCCCTGTTTCGGTCGCTTCAATCACATACCAATCCGCTAATTGATTCGGTTGGGAGGATTTGGGGACAAAACGGAGGATTTTCTTATCAAAACGGGGAGAATTTTCGTAGCGATAGATATCCTCCATTTTTTGCGATAAAAACTCGGTATTTAGGGGAGGAGTACCTTTTACGGGACTATGTTGAATAGCAATTACACTGGTAATCTGTTGACCGGTACCGCGATTGGGTAAAGTTTCAATATTTAATTCTTTGACTACCGTGGAGGGAAACCATTTCAGAGTTCCTTTGCCTTTTTTGGCAGCGTCTTCTAACTGTTGAAATAATAATTTATGTCCATCAAAAGGCAAAAAACAAGACCCGCTTACCCAACATTCTCCGGGGTTGCGTTTCCCGTAATGCTTTCTAATTCTTTCCCTAAATTCTAGATAACCTTTCGGGAAAAATAATTTTTCTCTTTGTGTCCGTCTTTCATCTAATGCGGAGGTTCCCTGAGAAGATATCTGTCCACCCACCCAGTCGGTAATCTCGGTTAAACAGACGGTTTTTCCTAATAATAAAGCTTCGTAGGCCGCACCGGCACCGGCTAAACCACCACCCACCACCAGAATATCACAGCCGACGGTTTGATCTGGTTCTCGCGGGGGGGCTGCTAGGGTGAGGGGAGTGAAAGCTTGCAGGAGAAATAATCCCAGAGAGAGGGATTTAAGAGGAGTAAAGTGATGATTGAAAATTTTAGGTGACATTATTGACAAATATCAATGTTGTGACTGAGAGTTTCCTCTTTCGGCTCTTCGGTTTGTGTTATGCAATGGACGGGAGTTATAAGGGATGGAACCCTTATATAGAAAGGCATTTAGCGATTTTTGTCAATTGTTTTTGCTCTAGAGCGAACTAATCAATTAAGTCTTTTGCCAGATAAGGATTTAGTCGATTTATGCCCTCCTATCGAACCATAACAAGTAACGAAGAGCCCCTCTTTCTTTGAAGCAGTAGCGAGAGAATCTGTTCCTGAAATCCTGATTGTTTTTTTGGGCAATATTGAGAACTTTGTAGCTTGATGCTGGCTTTTGAGAGATTATACATCGCCAAGCTGACAATCGATCGCTTTTCTGGAAATGTCTTGACAAAATAGAGATAGCCTGATTCGGTGTCATTCCCTTTGTTATTCCCTGTAATCCTTCCTAAGTTAAATTCAAAACAAACCCGGGTAAGACATCTTCCCCGGATAAAATAGCAGGTAAATTAATAATTTCCACACCGCTATTTAGTCGGTAGATTTCCACCTGCTGCTGTTGCGGATTAATCAACCAACCCAAACGTAAACCACTGGCTAAATATTCGCGCATCTTTTCCCGTAAAGAGGTTAAGGAATCAGTACGAGAACGTAATTCAATCACAAAATCGGGACATAAAGGTGGGAACTTTTCTCGCTCTTCTGCGCTCAAAGCTTCCCATCTCTCCCGTTTTATCCAAGCAACATCAGGAGAACGATATCCTCCATTTGGTAAACGAAAAATTGTCGAAGAACTAAACACCTCACCAAGTTGAGTTTGCTCGTTCCATACCCCAACTTTAACAATCAAATTAGCTTCCTGTTTACCAGTATTTCCACCCACGGGAGGCATAATTAATAATTCTCCTTTTTGATTACGTTCTAAATTCCATGTTTGATTAGCCTGACAGAGATGATAAAATTGTTCATCAGTCAAATTAACTGTCTCTAGATTTAACACTACAGTTTCCATCGCTTCTCCTTTTTGCTACTTTATCAACTATAACTTAATTATAAGAATGGCCCTATCGTTGATTCATCTCAACCTATTTACCTAATTGACTCTCTAAAAATTCTGGCCAATTGGGATTAGTAGTGTCTAGGGAAATTAGATAGGGTTGTTCTTTTTCATTAAAAGGTTCTGTTTTCTCAATTTGGGCATTTAAAACCTCGATAGTAGCGTCAGAAATATCGCCTTTTCTAGCGGCAATCCGTTGTTTTAAAACTTCTATAGGTGCGTGACAATGGACAATATGAAAAGGAATCTGTAAATTTTGGGCATAGGTTAATAAGGGTTCTCGCCAAGCATATTTATCGTAGCGTGCATCGAGAATAACTGGATAACCTAAAGCTATTAAAATTTCGGCTAATTCCGCCAGTCTAGCGAAGGTTTTTTGACTCATTTCGAGACTATATATGTCTAGACTTCCTGTTTGATTTAAGTCAATTCCAGCCAAATGTTTGCGAACTGCATCGGAACGAATCTGAATAGCATTAAGATTTTTAGCAATTACTTTACCTATGGTACTCTTACCCGATCCAGAAAATCCCGACATCAGAATTAATCTCGGTTTCTGCGGTTGGGTGTACTGCCAAGCTAATTGATAATAATCTTGTGCATTTGCTTTAATTTTCTCGGAAAAACTGTCACCATCAAGCAAAAAACTATTGACTTTTGCCCTCACATATGCTTGTCTGGTCAGGTAGAGAGGCAAGACTTTTAAACCCTCCCAGTCCGCGGTTTGTTCTAAATAAGTATTGACAAATAAATTAGCGAAATCTTCTCTGCCCCTAGCGGTTAAATCCATGACTGTAAAAGCAATATCATACATGACATCAACGAAGCGAAAAGATTCATTAAATTCTATGCGATCAAATAATTGTATTTCTCCCTGCCACTGACAGATATTATTTAAATGTAAGTCACCGTGACATTCGCGAATCATCCCTTTTATTTGTCTTTCTTCTAACCAATCTCCGTGTTCTGCGAAGAATTTATCTGTATAAGCTTTCGTTTCATCGTATTGTTTTTGGGTTTGGACAAAATTAATATATTTCTCGGTTTGTTGGTAGTTTTCATCAAAAGCTTGTTTAATAACTTCTAAATTGCCAAATTGAGTAATATAGGAATTAGTCACAGCTTGTCGATGAAATCCTGCCACTTTTTCAGCCAAAGATTTTATAGCTTTTTCCGTTAGTTCTCCCCGTTCAAAAACTTTACTCAGTAAACATTCTTGGGGAAACTGATTCATTTTTAAAATGTATTCGATCGCTTTTCCTTCTCCATTTAAACTTATGCTACCCTGTTGATCATTAATTGACAAAACTTCTAGATAGATATTATCGGCGACTTTTTTATTTAACTCTAGTTCCTGTTCTAGATAATACTTTCTCTTTTCTAAAGTGGAGAAATCTAAAAAATTATAATTAACTGGTTTCTTGACTTTATAGGCATAATCTCCTGTCAAGAAGATAATTGAAGCATGGGTTTGGATAATTTCAACGGGAATTTTGACAGAATGAGGATAAAAGTCAGGATTTTTTAATTCTTCGATTAATCGATTGCTATCCATAGCGAGAACTCCTATCGGTTGCATCTCATTTGTATAAATTTACTAGGTTGGGATTTTTCCAGGAAAACCCTCAGCTAAAATTGGCTGTTATTTCCGATTTTATCACTTAATCTTTGACTCTTGGGGGATTCTACCCCCCAAACGCGGGAAAGCATTAGCTTTGCAAGTGGGATGCTTACACGGGGTTGTTCATACATTTGTACCAGTTTAAGGATGACTATCTAGGGTCTGCTGAAAAAGTTTTTCGTGGGGACAGGGTGTGGGGTGTGGGGTGTGGGGTGTAGGGTTTTACCGATTCTCATCTGGTCAATTACCTAATTTTCAGAGAAAAAGTCCCAGAATTTTCCCCCTATCT
>NZ_JASJFF010000748.1:0-3147 GCF_030065435.1 Microcystis sp. M53603_WE2 | reverse complement strand
GGAGGTGAACTAGGGGGGCACTCTGTTCGGTGCTAGACTGATCTTTGAGTAAGCCAGACAGGAGCCAGAAAAAGATATTTATCAGAAAAGTCATGATCAAGCTAGAGGTTTAAAGACTGATCGGGTTGCAATTATTTTTATTAATAAATATTTAACACAATTCATACCAGGTAAGCAAGAGGGCTACGCCACTACTACCGAATTATTACCACATCGGTTACTTTTTTTCTGATCCAGATAGCGAGAATTGTCAGGAAAAGTCAACCCATCACTCCCGCTCAAGGATTTTTATCGATTCCAGTTAATCGATAAAAGCAGTACAATTGTATTTAATTAACTGGCCGACGTTTAATTTATCGTACTATTCCCCTGATTCTATTTTTCCCAGTCCTATTAAAATTTCTGATTCATCTGGGTGATTTGTAATTTTATTGATCTCTTCAGGACTCATAATATCAAATAATAACCATATTAATCTTTCTCTCGTATCCTCGTCACTAAAATTTCCCCCGATGATAGCGTCTAATCTTCCTTGATATTTCTCTGGCGTTTCTTTCAGTGTAAATCCACCGATTAATTTTTGGGTGCATTTCTGAATAGTAACTATTTGAAAACAATTAAATCTAGGCTTAATAGACATATATAGGCTGGTTTTCTTGATTACCAATTTCTTGTCTAAAGGACTAATAATAGATATTTGAGAGTCTTTGTACCGCTCTAAAATCTTTTTGATCCCACTGGAGACAGGGGCAATTGTCGATAGGCTGTTGAATCCACTCATTAATTGGTCGATTTGTTCTAAATTAGGGTTTAAGGAACCCATAATAAGACCGAAGACCAGAGCAATGATTAAACCAAAAAAAACATTATCCTCGATCAAGCTTAATAGAGAAAATATAAGTTGAATGAGAAGGTATAAGGGTATTGATCTAAAAATTTTGAACTTTAATAAACTAACAAAAGTATTTAAAAAATCCTTTTTTAAATCGGGAAATAAATGAAAATATAAATGACAATCCCTAAAAGCTGAGAAATAGCTACTTCCAGTTTCAACTGCTACTCCAATAATTATCGCAGTCACGACAAAAGGCCACCGATCTTCTCCCAGAAGTTTCCGTATTTCACTAGAAAGGTCGGTGGCGGCAGCTGTCTGAGAATCGACCAAAAATAGGTAATGGGTGAATGAACTGAAAAAAGGAAACTTATCTAATTCCGTTAGAACCTGACTACAAAATACCATTTACCCTCAGCCAACGAGTTTTCCAAGTGGGAGTAAAGATTTTGTAGCTTTCTTCTTCATTGACTTTGATATAGCCTTTGTCCGCTAGTTTTTCTAATTTATCTTGTAAGTTAGCTTCTCCAATTCTATCTGTTTCAATTTCAAAGCTCAAGACAGTGGCAGCCCTAACTTTGAGTAAATCAGATAAAAGAGACTTCTCCGCGGAGGTTAAATAATTGGTATCAGTTGTTTTAGCCATAAAATTCCAATAAATTTAGGAATGTTGCTGAGGGGTATAAACCAAATTAGATAAAACGTCAATCAAGTCAGATGGACAGGAGCCTAGTTCATGACTGTACTGATTATAGTATAGGATTATGCCTACCAGTTACTTTTTGGTGAAATGTTCACAATCTTACATTATGGGCGCAAGCAGTTCGAGCAACTCACTGACCACGTTGCGCCCCTACATTGCACCAACTTTCTTTGTTAAGTAGGTGGGTGGAATTAAATATAAGATGAACGTAGGTTGGGTTGAAGCATGAAACCCAACCCCCGCATGGGTTACGCTACCGCTAACCCATCCTACAAATAATTGTGCCTCCCTACTTATTCCTCCAAGATTTTCGTGGCTTGAATCAGGATTTCGATAAGATCGACGAGTTTTGGTTTTGCTTCTTCTTGGACACGACTATCTTCCCAAAAAGGCAGCAATAACGCGAAAGTGATTAGAGCTAAAGATAGCAGCTTTTTGATTTTTCGATAATGCACGGTCGTTGCTCCCTATAGTTTTTTTTCTATCCTTCATATTTACGCATCGAAGTGTGAGTCGAGGACTGGGAATTGTGATATTATGTCTGACTTTTATTTGAAGACTAATTTGTGTCTGAATCTCTAGGTTCTCATAGAACAATTTAAAATGTCTGAGATATGTCTGAGTTTTTTGTGATACGTTTGAGTAAATGTCTGAGATACGTTTGATTTATTTGAGATAAGATTAGGTTGTCATTCATTTTTCAATAATCTTGACGGTTATGGGGCGATCGCTTAAAGTAAAATCAGAATATATCCCTAGAGTCAAACAAGCAGTTAAACTCAATGGTTACGCAACTCAACAGCTGCTTGCTGAGGAGTTAGGGTTCGCAAAATCGACTATTAGCCTTTTTCTTAACGGTAAACCGATTAGTAATCTCAATTTTTTTGAAATTTGTCAAAAATTAGCCCTTGATTATCGAGAAATCTCTGACTGGGATGAGTTGGAGGAAACACCAGCTGCCACGTCTGAGGATGAGGGAGAAAACCGGGCCGCGGATTTTTCCAAGTATATTGAACGTCCTCCAGTGGAACAGCTTTGTCTGGAGACGGTGAGTCAAGCAGGTTCATTATTGCGGATTAAATCAGCCAAGGGGATGGGTAAAACCCTATTAGTCGATAGAATTTTGAGTCAAGTTGACAAAAGAGAGTATAAAACCGTCAGTTTCAGTTTTTTACAAGCAAGTAAAGGAATTATCGGCGATTTAGACCGATTGCTCTCTTGGTTTGCTTTGATTATTTCCAAGAAATTAGGGTTAGCAGCTCTCTTTCAGGAAAAATGGCAAGAAGGATTAGGACTTTATAGCTGTACTGCCTATTTTGAAGACCATTTGCTCAAAAAGCTGGATAAACCCCTAATTTTAGTTTTAGAGGAGATAGATAGTCTCTTTGCCTATACCAGCGTTGCCGACGATTTCCTTAGTTTATTTCGTCTTTGGCACGAGGAGGCAAAAAATAATAATACTTGGCAAAAGTGGCTCTTCGTTACTTGTTATGGTTCGATAGGGGGGCATAAATCGACTAAATCCTTATCTGGCAAGAGACTTAATTGATTAGTTCGCTCTAGATAAAAAACAATTGACAAAAATCGCTAAATGCCTTTCTATATAAGGGTT
>NZ_JASJFF010001100.1:0-2498 GCF_030065435.1 Microcystis sp. M53603_WE2 | reverse complement strand
TTATCCTCCATCATTGGCAAAAAATACCGAGGGTGGGAGAACAATTATATTACCAAAATTTAGAATTTACCATTATTTCTAAGGTCGGCCCTCGCTTGGAACAAATTAAGATTTATCGGCAACAACTATCCTCATGATATAAACAAGAAACAACTTTTCTCATTTATCCTTCTCCATCGTTAATCGAGTCAATAGCTGCCCACTCCTATCACCATGAAACACCTTTTGACACTCCTCCCCCTCAGCTTGGGATTAATTGCCCTCACCCCCGCAAATTTGCCCCTAGAACGTTTTGAAATCTCAGAATTAGGAACATCTACGGGATACGATGAACGACTGCTAACGGACAAAAAAACCCTACTACAAGCGATCGATCATAGTTTACGTTATCTGAATAGCTCGGCGGCGATCCGCGCCTATCAAAATTATCCTATTCCTGAAATAACTCGTCAGCGAGTGCAGCGTTCCTTAGTACGTTTTCGTCAATTAGTGCAGAATTCTCCCACTCCCGCAGCTCTACAAAAGGCAGTAAAAAAAGAATTTATTTGGTATCGTTCTTTGGGTAATGATAGCCAGGGAAATGTTAAATTTACTGGTTATTTTGAGCCAATTTATCAAGCAAGTCGGCAAAAAACCGCCGAGTATAAATATCCTCTCTATCGCCGACCTGCTAACTTTTCTCGCTGGTCTAAACCCCATCCAGCTAGGGTAGAATTAGAGGGAAAAGATGGTTTACTGGGGGAAAATAGCCGTCTAGCGGGATACGAATTAGTCTGGTTAAAAGATCGCTTAGAAGCTTATTTAGTTCATGTGCAAGGTTCGGCGAAATTACGTTTACCTAATGGTCAAATTATGAGCATTGGTTTTGATGGCAATACCGAGCATCCCTACACCAGTCTGGGAAAAGAAATGATTGCCGATGGTATTTTTCCTGCTGAGGGTTTAACCTTACCAATGGTTTTAGATTTTCTCAGAAATAATCCTGAGCAATTAAAGAATTATATTCCCCGCAATAATCGGTTTATTTTCTTTCGAGAAACCCACGGCGCAGCTGCCACTGGTAGTATTGGAGTTCCAGTTTTACCAGAAAGATCGATCGCTACAGATAAAAGTATTTTTCCCCCCGGTGCTTTAGCAGTAATTGAGACAGAAATTCCCCAGGGAAATCTTAATAAAAAATTAGTTAGTCGCTATGTTCTCGATCAAGATACTGGCAGCGCGATTAAAGGTACTGGGAGGGTAGATATTTTTATGGGAACAGGAAAAAATGCTGGCAAGCGAGCCGGTTTAATTAATACTCCGGGTCAATTATATTATTTATTATTGAGGGAATAGGAAATAGTATAGGTAGAATTAAGATACAATTCCCAGAATCAGTTATCGGTTATCATACTTTAAGGGAGAATTTTAAAAATAGAATGATGGAAAAAAACACAAATATAGATTGGTCGGATTGTGGTCCAATTACCTTAGTAGTCGTGCAGCCGACTTCTTTTTGTAATCTCAATTGTGATTATTGTTATTTACCCGATCGCCACTTAAAAAATACCTTATCCTTAGATTTAATCGAGCCGATTTTTCAGAGGGTTTTTAGTAGTCGTTTTCTCCAAGATGATTTTACCATTTGCTGGCACGCCGGCGAACCCTTAGCAGTTCCCATCAGTTTTTATGAAAGTGCTTTCGCCAAAATTGCGGAAGTTAGCGAGAAATATAATCAGCAGGGTTACTGTTTTCGTCATTCAGTACAAACTAACGCCACTTATATTAACGATGCTTGGTGTCAATTATTTAAAAAGCATGATGTTTATGTGGGAGTCAGTCTTGATGGACCGGCCTTTATTCACGATATCCACCGGCAAAACCGCAAGGGAACTGGCAGTCATGCTGCTACAATGCGGGGGATTTCTTTCTTGCAAAAACATGAAATTGATGTCAGTATCATCGCTGTTTTAACAGAAGATTCTCTCGACTATCCCGACGAAATTTTTAACTTTTTTTGGGATCATGGTCTTACTGATGTGGCTTTTAATATGGAAGAAACCGAGGGGATTCATTCGCAATCTTCCTTAGATAAATTAGGTATTGAACAACGTTATCGCCAGTTTATTGCCAGATTTTGGGAGTTAGTCACGGCCAAACAAGGAGAATTTAAGCTGCGAGAATTTGAATCGATCTGTAGTTTGATTTATGCCGATGAACGCTTAGAAAATACCGATATGAACCGACCTTTTATGATTGTCAATTTTGATAATCAAGGTAATTTTTCCACTTTTGATCCGGAATTACTATCGATTAAAACCCAACCCTACGGCGATTTTATCTTTGGTAATGTTTTGACCGATTCTCTGGAATCTATCTGTGAAACCGAGAAATTTCAACAAATTTACGCTGATATGCGCGGTGGAGTCGATTTATGTCGCCAAAAATGCGATTATTTTGGGGTTTGTGGGGGTGGTGCCGGTAGTAACAAATATTGGGAAAATGGCACTTTCAACTCC
>NZ_JASJFF010001030.1:0-2869 GCF_030065435.1 Microcystis sp. M53603_WE2 | reverse complement strand
TGAAATTAATTACATTCACGCCCACGGCACTAGCACGCGTTTAAACGATGAACGGGAGGCAAACCTGATCGCCAGCATTTTTGGCTCGCAAGTGGCTGTAAGCTCGACAAAAGGGGCAACAGGACACACTTTAGGGGCTTCGGGGGCATTAGGCGTGGCTTTTTGTTTAATGGCCCTGAAAAATCAGCTAATTCCCCCCTGTGTCGGTGTGCGCGAGTCGCCTTTTCAGTTAAATTTAACTAGATCGGCTGTTAATTTTTCCCTGCACAATTGTCTCTGTCTTAGTTTCGGTTTCGGAGGACAAAATGCAGCCATCGCAGTGGGGAAGTTTTTCAGTGATCAGTGATCAGTAATCAGTTCTTTCCCTGCCGGTCTCTGCATTTTTAACAAAACTTAACAATTATGGGCGAAATTTTGCTGGCTTTTGTCGGGAGATTTTGAGATAATATTTTTAAAAGATTTTATTCATAATGGGAATATTTGAACTCGTAAAAATTTGCACGGATTCCCATTATTAGAAGAGCATAGCACAAGCCGCCGCCAAAGTCAAGTCCTTTCTTATTACTTATGGGTGCGAATTTCCAGGAGTCAAAAAGGGCCTTAGTGGGGGTGGTAGGTGTTGGGGAGATTTTTCAGTGATCAGCTTTAATACTGCTCACTTAATATATACTGCTCACTTAAAACTCACATCTGACTCCTGACTGCTGATAACTGATTATGGATACACCGCGACTACATCCGGACACGATCGAAGAAGTTAAACAAAGAATTGATATTGTGGATTTAATTTCCGAGAGAGTCGTCCTCAAAAAAAGGGGACGGGAATACGTTGGTTTATGTCCTTTTCACGAGGAAAAATCCCCCAGTTTTACGGTTAGTCCTGCCAAACAAATGTATTACTGTTTTGGCTGTGGTGCGGGGGGAAACGGGATTAAATTTCTTATGGAAGTGGGAAAACAATCTTTTAGTGAGGTGGTTTTCGATCTCGCTAGAAGGTATCAAATCCCGATTAAAACTCTGGCAGTAGAACAGCGTCAGGAATTAGAACAGAAATTATCCCTCAAGGAACAATTATACGAAATAATGGCCGTGGCGGTGAGTTTTTATCAACACGCCCTTAGTCAACCTCAAGGGGAAAAAGCGTTAGATTATCTCAAGGTACAACGACAACTAACCGCGGAAACTATCGCAGCTTTTCAACTGGGATATTCTCCGGAAGGTTGGGAAACTCTCTATCGTTATTTAGTGGAACAAAAGCGCTATCCTGTGGCTTTAGTGGAACAAGCGGGATTAATTAAAGCGCGTCAAAATGGTAGTGGTTATTACGATCAATTTCGAGATCGTTTAATGATTCCTATTTTTGATAGTCAAGGACGAGCGATCGCTTTTGGTAGTCGCACTTTAGGTAATGAGCAGCCAAAGTATCTAAATTCTCCCGATACTCCTCTATTTGAAAAGGGAAAAACTCTCTTTGCTCTCGATCGAGCTAAACAGGCAATTATTCAGCAAGATTTAGCGATAGTTGTCGAGGGTTATTTTGACGCAATCGCTCTCCATGCTACTGGTATTACTAATGTGGTTGCCTGTTTAGGAACAGCTTTAAGTCAAGAGCAAATTAAATTACTTTTGCGCTACAGTGAAAATAAACAAATAATCTTTAATTTTGATGCTGATCAAGCGGGAATTAAAGCGACACAAAGGGCGATCGAGGAAATTAACTCCCTAGTTTATTCGGGACAAGTTAACCTAAAAATCCTCAATCTTCCCGATGGTAAAGATGCCGATGAATTTCTTAAATCTCGTGCTGACGGGGTGAATAGTTATCGAGAACTAATCGAAAAATCTCCTTTTTGGATTGATTGGCAAATCTCGCAAATGTTGGTTAATAAAGATTTAAAACAGGGACTACATTTTCAACAAGTAGCCAATAGTATGGTGAGTTTACTGCAAAAGTTAATCGATAGCAATCAACGCACTTTTTATCTAGATTATTGTGCTGAAATTTTGGCTCAAAAAGATGCCACTCGTTTGCCTTATATTTTAAAAAATCTCTCAAAGCAGGTTAATAAACCTCAAGGAAAATCTCTGGCAATCAAGAGGAAAAATATTTTAGATAAATCCGAAAAAAATAGCTCGGAAAAAGCCGAATGGTTATTATTATTAATCTATCTCCATTATCCTGAATATCGGGAAATAATTTTAGAATCTTTGGATGAAAAAGATTTAATTTTTAATCTCCCGGATTATCGTTGGTTATGGCAAGTAATTCTAGAGTTAGAAACCCAAATTACTAAACCAAGAGATTTGATGTCAGCTTTACAGAATCATTTATTGATGATAACCACAGACAAAAACCGTGATTTTAATTCTTTATTTCACTTAAATGAACATACCAGTCAGGAAATTTTGCAGCCAGAAGAACAGATCAAAGATGCTATTATAGCTATGGAAAAAATTAGTTTAATGGAATATCGTCGCTACTGTCAAGAACAATTAGTTAATGATCTCGACAGCAATCGACGGGAATTTTATCAACAGGAATTCTATCAAACTGTTAATAAATTAATCGCAATTGATCCTCACTACCAACAAGCTTAAGGGCTCTTCTCGACTTTGTGTGATAATTTTTGCTTATGGAGTCGTGAAATGATTATTGGGCAAGACTTTTAGGGCTATTTTGCGGATATTCTATCAGTATAGACCTCGTTTCCACACAGAAACCAGAAGAGCCGCTTAAGTAGTTAGGTGTTAAAAACTGTCAGCTCCCCCCGCTGTCCTTTAGTCACATCTTTCTTAACATTTCAAACCTTTGTAGCACAAGGCTTTCAAGACTCGGTTAACAATTTGTAATATTCCTTGTTGACACCCT
>NZ_JASJFF010000757.1:0-3634 GCF_030065435.1 Microcystis sp. M53603_WE2 | reverse complement strand
TGTTCTGACATGGAGTGCCTTATTGTAAACTAATCTTACACAGCCCAAAGTGCGCCGCAATAGCGACTCTTGTTCGGGTGTGGGGTAAAATCGAAACGAATAGGCTTTTTCCATACCTCACGTTTTAGCATATATTTCGTAAATGTGCTAATATTTAACAGTAAAGCCGTCGTAGAACGACGGGGTTTCAGACCCAAAATTTCCGATGATTAAAGCTATTTCTGACCTCCAGGGATTCCGAGGTCTCATTCTGCCGATCATCGTCGGTGCGCTCAGTGCTACTATTGGTGCGGTGATTACCGTAGCGGCAAAAATTTTGTTGATCGGCAATAGTCCCTGATCGAGATAAGATTAATTCTCGTGGTGATAGGGAGGACATTTGTGAATAAACTAAGCATTCTGGTTCTGCACGGGCCGAATTTAAACCTATTGGGAAAAAGAGAGCCGAATCTCTACGGTAACGTCAATTTAGAGACGATTAACCAGTTTTTAAGCGAAGAAGCTACCCGTTTAGGGGTGAATTTAACCGCGCATCAGTCCAATCAGGAAGGGCAATTAGTGGACTGGATTCAGCAAGCATGGGGTCAGCAGGACGGTATTTTGATTAATGCGGGAGCTTATACTCACACCAGTATCGCCATCCGCGACGCACTATTAAGCACAAAAATGGCCTGTGTGGAAGTACACTTAAGCAATATTTACAAACGCGAGTCTTTTCGTCATCATTCCTACATTGCCGATATAGCCATCGGACAGATTAGCGGTTTTGGGGCCGAAAGTTATCGCCTAGGATTATGGGCATTAGTCGATTATTTGCAAAAGAATAGAGAAGGCTAATTAGGGCTTGCTCAATAAATCTAAAAACCTTGTTGGGTAAGACTTTTAGACTTTTTGGAAACCAAAAAGTACCGTATCCCGGAGTGATCGGGTGGAAAATTCAGGGACTTTTTCCCTGAAAATTAGGTAATTGACCCCCTCAAAATCTCTAAAACCCTACACCCTACACCCTACACCCTACACCCTACACCCTACACCCTGCCCCCACCGAAAAACTTTTTGCCGCAAACCCTAATTAGGCAAGGGATTCTCCCACTTCTAAGAGGGGACAAAAGGGAAAATAGGGGGAAACCGTCCAACGATAGAATTTTTTGCTGCTGGTGGACTGAAGATTAAAACGCAGGGAAACAAAGGGGAAAAAGGGAGATACGGAACAATTCCAACTGAAAGCCGGCTTAGAAGTGCTATTATCGCCCTGCAAAGACCAAGCCTGGTATTGAAAAACCTCCCGGACGAGGGATTTTCCTTCATCGCTAACTTGGGCGCAGCTGCGACTAATGCCCGAAACCAAACAGAGACTATTACTAACACAATTATCATTAGAAGCCACGATCAGGAGATTTTCCCCGGTGGTGGTTAGTTCAAAAGCGATAAAATCTCCAGCTTGCCAACGACTAAGGACTTGTCCCTGGGCATTCTGGTAGATAGCGCTGCAGTTTTCGGGATCGAGAAGACGATAACTATCGGGGTCTAAGTAACCGCAAACCCTTCCCATCAGACGAGTTCCATCCTGAAACCCATACACCCAATCAAAGGTATCGATGTTAGCAGCCCCTTGATTGCTTTTGTTGACCAATAGTAATCGATCGCTGACCACGGTTATTAATTCTCTATAAAACTAAGCTCCTTTTAATAACAAAGGTATCACTAAATACAAATTCCCCAAGGAAAAGATTTATTAATCTTAACTTGTCGGCCCCAGGGGAGAGTGAACTGGTCAACTTAAATCAAGGCCAAAACCTGCTATCTTATGGGGAGACAAAAATTATCTAGATCTTGTTTTAGCGAGTGGTAGTAAGGGCATGGCGTACAAGCGGGTATTATTAAAACTGAGTGGGGAGGCCCTGATGGGCAATCTCGGCTATGGGATCGACCCGATGGTGGTTTCCGCTATCGCTCAGGAAATCTCCGAAGTGGTTGACCAAGGCATCCAATTGGCGATCGTGGTTGGTGGGGGCAATATTTTTCGCGGGGTGAAAGCCGCCTCGGCCGGCATGGATCGGGCCACGGCCGATTATATTGGTATGATAGCAACAGTCATGAACGCTATGACCTTGCAGGATGCCCTAGAACGAGCGCAAGTACCGACTAGGGTATTAACAGCGATTGCGATGCAGGAATTAGCCGAACCCTACATCCGCCGGCGGGCAATCCGTCATCTGGAAAAAGGTCGGGTAGTGGTTTTTGGTGCGGGATCGGGTAATCCTTTCTTTACCACCGATACCACGGCGGCCCTGCGCGCTGCCGAAATCGATGCGGAAGTGGTGTTTAAAGCGACGAAAGTGGATGGGGTTTATGATTCCGATCCCTCTCACAATCCTAACGCGCGACGCTTTCAAAGTCTCACCTACGGTCATGTGCTGACCCATGATCTGCGGGTGATGGACGGAACGGCGATCGCTCTGTGCAAGGAAAATAATATCCCGATAGTCGTTTTCGATCTGTCGGTAGCAGGTAATATTGTTCGCGCTGTCAAAGGTGAACCCGTTGGAACATTGGTAGGAGGATTCTGTGAAGTTAGCTGAAGTTCAAGACCATATGCAGAAAACCGTCGAATCAACCCAGAGAGCTTTTAATACGATTCGTACCGGCCGCGCAAATGCTTCTCTTTTAGATCGGATCGTGGTGGAGTATTATGGCATGGAAACTCCCCTCAAGTCCCTAGCGACCATTAGCACTCCCGACGCAACCACGATCGCCATTCAACCCTTCGATCGTACCAGTATGGGGGCGATCGAAAAGGCGATTTCTCTCTCGGACGTGGGTTTAACCCCCAGTAATGACGGTCAGATCATTCGTTTGAATATCCCTCCCCTCACTAGCGATCGCCGCAAGGAATTGGTCAAATTAGCGGCGAAATTGTCTGAAGAAGGAAAGGTGGCGATCCGCAATATTCGCCGGGATGCGATCGATGCTATCCGTAAACAGGAGAAAAGTCACGAAATTTCTGAGGATGAATCCAGGGATTTACAGGATCAAGTGCAGAAATCCACCGATAAATTTATCGCCAAAATCGAGGATTTGTTAACGACAAAAGAAAAAGATATCATGACCGTTTAAGTTTTTTTCTCCTCATGGATAGAACAGGCTTTTTGTCTGTTCTATTTAGGGGGTGCTGAATAAATCTAAAAACCTTGTTGGATAATATTTTTAGACTTTTTTTCCCTCAAAAAGCGCCGACCCTTGGAGTGATTGGGGGGGAAATTTAGGGACTTTTTCGGCTCTTCGTTACTCTTTATGCTAAATCAACAGACAAGATGCCAAGATAACATACTTCTAACCCAAAAATTCCGAAAGTTTCTCAAGCCATAGCCTCTCCGTTTTATTAGTTTAAGTTTATTATTGATTCCCTCGACCACCCCATTCGTTGTCCTTTGCTCGAAATAACTAATGATTTCTCCAAACCAGTTTCGGGATGTTGTTTCTACTTTCTATGAGAGAACTCCATAAAAAAGATGATCCAATAGTCAAGTGGTTTGATAAGGGATTTCCACAAACCACTTTGGCAAATGGGGAAGTCGATTAATCTGTTTTTCCAACTCTGCCATTGCCTTCTGAATCAACTTTACCCCAGTGT
>NZ_JASJFF010001020.1:0-1118 GCF_030065435.1 Microcystis sp. M53603_WE2 | reverse complement strand
GGGGAAATTCAGCTACTTTTTCCCTGAAAATTAGGTAATTGACCCCCTCAAAATCGGTAAAACCCCACACCCCACACCCTACACCCTACACCCTGCCCCTAGGAAAAACTTTTTCAGCAAACCCTAAGTAGGGAGGCACAATTATTTGTGGGATGGGTTAGCGGTAGCGTAACATGAGCGGGCGTTGGGTTTCATGTTTCAACCCAACCTACGTTCATCTGATCACTGATAACTGATCAGTGATCACTGATCACTGATAACTGATAACTGATTATGAGATAATGTCTGATCTCACTTGTAATTTTTGACTTGCATGACCATCGTTACCGAAGCCTTAACCGAGTTGGAACCAGTCATAAAAACTACCTTTACCGTCGAGGAAATTCGCCAACTACTGCCCCATCGTTATCCCTTTGCCCTAGTTGATCGGATTATTGACTATGTACCAGGTAAAAAAGCTGTTGGCCTAAAAAATGTCACGATCAACGAGCCTTTTTTCCCCGGTCATATTCCCAACCGTCCCTTGATGCCGGGGGTGTTAATTGTTGAATCCATGGCCCAAGTGGGGGGAGTGATTTTGACCCAATTACCTGGGATGAAAGGGAAATTTTTTGCCTTCGCTGGCATTGATAAAACCCGTTTTCGTCGTCCTGTGGTGCCAGGGGATCAATTGATCATGACGGTGGAATTATTATCCTTCAAGATGAATAAAATTGCTAAAATGCAAGGGGAAGCAAGAGTCGATGGGCAATTGGCCGCTCAGGGCGAAATGATGTTTTCCATCTTTGATTGACCTATGAATTTTGATCGAGATCGTCTCCGACAAGAACTAAATTTATTTGCTATTCTAGGGGCTTTTATCACCAATATTTTCGCTAATATTTTCCCTCTCAACGGCGAAAATATCGGGGCTATCTCGAATACAGTTTTTCAAGATGTCTTAATTATTCCCGCTAATTATGCTTTTGCTATCTGGGGATTAATTTATCTGGGTTTAATTAGTCTGGGAATTTACCAAGCTTTGGCTTTCAATAAAACTGAACCGCGTTTGCGTCGGTTAGGCTACGAATTAGCCATCGCTAGTGCTTGTCAGATTCTCTGGGTAATTCTCTTTCAAT
>NZ_JASJFF010000698.1:0-4883 GCF_030065435.1 Microcystis sp. M53603_WE2 | reverse complement strand
TAAATTGAGTTTAAATCGATATATCTTTACAAAAGTATTGATTTAAACCTATGATATAAGCGGGGTGGGGAGGTTTTTACTCGTTCCCCTCCATTCCTGCTTCTGTTTAGCAAAGCTCCTCAAGGCAGTAACAGAAGTGTAGCTCTCTAGAGGCCTCTCTTGATTCACGCCACTTTACATCAACTGATTGTCTTTGAAGCGACCGCTCGTCATGGCAGTTTCACCAGGGCTGCTGAAGAACTATCGATCACCCAACCCACCGTTTCCACCCAGATGAAACAACTGACTAAATCAGTGGGTTTACCCTTATTTGAACAGATAGGCAAACGTTTGTATTTAACCGAGGCTGGACGCAGTTTATTAGTCACCTGCCAGGCAGTCCTCAAGGATCTTGATAACTTTGAGATGGCGATCGCTGATATCAAGGGCATTAAACAGGGTAAACTGCGTTTAGCGGCGGTATCCACAGCCCAATATTTAATCCCTCAAATCCTAGGTCCTTTTTGTCAACAGTACCAAGGGGTGGATGTGTCCCTAGAATTGACCAATCACCAAGACCTAGAAACAAGGATGATCAATAATGTTGATGACCTATATATTTTAAGCGAACCCCCCCAAGAGCTAAACCTAGAGATTCGACCGTTTCTGGAAAATCCCCTCGTGGTTATTGCTCGCAAAGATCACCCCCTAGCGGGACAGAAAAAAATTCCGATTAAACGACTGCAAGGGGAACCTTTTATTATGCGGGAAATGGGATCGGGAATTAGACGGGCAGTACAGCAAATTTTTCTCGACCATGGCATCACCGTATCTCTGCGTTTGGAAATCGGCAATAATGAAGCCATTAAACAAGCGATCGCTGGTGGTTTAGGAATTTCAGTTCTGTCTCAGCACGTCTTAAATTTAGATAATCCCAATGGGGAATTTACCATCCTTGACGTGCAAGATTTTCCCATCCAACGCCATTGGTATGTGGTTTATCCCAAGGATAAAAAACTATCTGTGATCGCCAAGACTTTTCTGGATTATCTCCTCAATATTCAGCCCCAATCCCTCTTAAAGGTCAAAATTTCTAGATGAGAAACCCCATCTTTGTTGAAGATGGGGTAAGGTAAAAATCAAATCAATCTAAACAGTAACAGGTTCTCGATCGAGGGGTTTAACGCGATCGAGCAGTGCTTGCAACTGTTCCCCTTCAATCACCTCTTTACTGAGGATTTCTTGGGCAATTTCTTCGAGCAAATCGCGATTTTGAGCAAGGATATCCAGGGCCTGCTGATGACCATTTTCGACAATCTCTTTCACTTCATTATCGATCGCTTTGGCCGTATCATCGCTCACCAAGCGCCGGGGATTCATCATACCATCTCCCAGAAAACTATTCTGTTGACCTTTTTCGTAGGCCAGGGGACCTAAGGTCTTACTCATACCATAAGTAGTCACCATGCGTTCGGCCAAATCCGTCGCCCGCTGTAGGTCATTAGCTGCCCCAGTAGTAATACTACCAAAGATAATTTCCTCGGCGGCCCGACCACCTAAAAGAGTAGCAATTTGGTCGCGTAATTCCGTATCATCCATAAGGAAACGGTCTTCCGTGGGCATTTGCAGGGTATAACCGAGGGCTGCCATGCCGCGAGGGACGATCGAAATCTTAGCAACTTTACCACCCCCCGGCATAACTGCACCGACGAGAGCGTGACCAACTTCGTGATAAGCGACGATTTTCTTCTCTTTTTCCGAGAGAACCCGGCTTTTCTTCTCTAAACCGGCCACTACCCGCTCGATTGCCTCATTAAAGTCCTCTTGGGCGACGGTGCTGCGTTGATTGCGGGCTGCCAATAAAGCGGCCTCATTGACTAGATTAGCTAAGTCAGCACCAGCAAAACCAGGGGTGCGGGTAGCAATCTGTTTTAAATCCACATCTGAGCCTAATTTTACCTTACCTGCGTAGATTTCGAGGATTTTTAAGCGTCCAGCCAGATCGGGGCGATCAACTAACACTTGGCGATCAAAACGGCCAGGGCGTAAAAGGGCGGGATCAAGAGTTTCTGGGCGATTAGTAGCGGCCAGCACGATTACCGTCGCATCACCAGCGTTAAAACCGTCCATTTCCGTCAATAATTGGTTTAAAGTCTGTTCCCGCTCATCGTTACCCCCCATAAAATTACCGTTAGCGCGAGATTTACCAATCGCGTCTAATTCATCGATAAAAATAATACAGGGGGCTTTTTTCTTGGCCTGTTCAAACAGATCTCGCACTCGGGCCGCACCTGCACCGACAAAGAGTTCCACGAATTCCGAACCTGAGATACTAAAGAAAGGAACTCCCGCTTCTCCCGCGACTGCTTTTGCCAGCAGGGTTTTTCCTGTCCCCGGCGGACCGACTAGGAGGACACCCTTGGGAATCCGCGCCCCGATTTGAATGTAACGTTGGGGATATTTGAGAAATTCGACGATTTCGGCCAATTCGGTTTTCGCTTCTTCCACACCGGCCACATCTTCAAAAGTGGTTTTGGTGGTGTCTCCTTCCACATAGACTTTAGCGCGACTTTTGGTAATCGATAAAGCCCCGGCTGGACCACCGCCACCGCTGCGAGCGAGGAAAAATTGCCAAATACCAACAAAAATCAGGGGAGGAATCACCCAACTAAGAACACTACCAATCCAGCCATTTTTTGGCGGTGGTGCGGCGGCGAATTCTACGCCCTTAGCTTCTAGACGTTTGGGCAATTCTAGGTCAAAAATCGGTGTAGTGCTGAAAATTCGTCCGTAGTTGCCCTCTTGGTCGTTTTTAAGCTGATAACGAATCTCATTCTGTCCCACGGATACCCTAGCGACGTTACCATCTTCCACTTGGTCGATAAAAAGACTATAGGGAACTTTGGGGACGCTAGGGCCAAATAATTGCGGGAAAAGAAGGTTAACAATCAGAAATAAGCCGCCTACGGCTAATAAAACATTACCGATCAGGCGAGATTGTGAAGGAGGTTTGCTTTTTATACTCATTGCTGGGCCTGATTGATTAAAATTAGTCTCTATCCTCTCCTCATTGTAGGCTGTTGACTGCTCAAGTTCAGATTGAATCAGGCGGGGGGATTACCGTCGTCTTCGGGCGGTTTTTGCCCTAGTAAAGCCTCTAGACGGGTTTGGGCAAGCTCAAAATCCGGCACAATCCCTAAAGCTTTTTGATAACAGGCGATCGCTGCTTGGGTTTCGCCTAAATTTTCTAGGGTACTGCCGCGATTGTACCAAGCTTGATAAAAATTATCGTCCGCTTCTAGCACCTGTTGCCAACATTCTAACGCTTCTTGCCAACGTTGCAGTCCGTATAGGGCGCTGCCTCTAGCGTTAATGACTTGGTGATCGTTGGGGGTGATTTCTAGGGCGCGATCATAACTATTTAAAGCTTCTTCGTAGTTACCAATCATGGCTAAGGCACCACCACGATTATGCCAGGCCGAGGCTAATTGGGGATCGATCGTCAAGGCCTGTTCCCAATCGGCGATCGCATTTGACCAATTGCCTAAATTTGCCTGTTCTAAGCCCTGATTAAACCAATCTTCGGCAGTTTCAGGGTTTTTAGCTTCCTGGGGGGAAAATTGAGCGATGAGACTATCAATAATGCTTTCTGCGTCCTTATTTTCGATGCCCAATTGTTCGGCCATTTGCCCGGCTAGGGTAGGATCGTTTTGCAGACGGTCAAATAATTCATCGAGGGTGAGGGTTTCTAATTGGGGATTTTCTGGGTCATTACCGTTAAAATCGCTAGTTTCACCCGAATATAAGAAATTTTCTGGGGTTTGCGGCTGGGAATAACTGCCCGGGTCCTCATCGTCGCCGGCGTATTCCCAGATTAAAGTGGCAGTTTCTTTGGTGTAGAGTTGATAACCGATCTCGTAGGAAGCTTCACCAATACGTTCAATCCCGGGGAAAGCGCGAGCTAATTCTCCCAAACGGATCATTCTGGTGGCGAGAAGTTGGTTAAGGGAAGCGGAGGATTGCAGACGGCTCCCAAAGCGCTCTAACCATTCTACCCAATCTTTTTGCCGACCTCGATCGCCCAATTTCTCAAAAAATCTCAGAATTCTGCCTTCGTGCCAACCGTGGGACACTCCATCGAGTAACTGCATATAGAGAAACTCGTAGTCTGTATCGGTTAGGGGAACAGATTCGATCGCTTGTACTCTCCCCTTTCCCCCTTGTCCCCCCAAAAGTCGGGTAAAAAAGTTTTCGATCGCACGCCAAAGTTTTCTTAAAAGTCCCTGCATTCTAATCTCGACACTGGTTTTATTAATCTTGCAAGCATCACCCAATTAGTCTAGCAGTTATCAGTTATCGGGGATTGACTCTCCCCCGCTAACCGCTCGCGCGGTGTAGCGGGGGATTCTCGGTTCTTAGGCTTTTAACTAGATCGACCGAGTTTAACCCAGTCGATCCCCGTCAAATCGCCTCCGCAAGCGTTTTCTAACACGGTCAGTCCGACCGCATTTTTTCCTCGGTTCTCAATTACCTTTGCTGATGCCGTATCTCTTGGTTCAATGTGGCCGCAAGAATCACACCGGTGAACTCTTTCCGATAACGCTTTTTTACCAGTAATTGCGCCACAATTCGGACACTCTTGCGAGGTTCCGTTTTTATCAACCTTAAGATAATATTTTCCCCGTTTCCAAGCGACAAACGGTAATATCTCGTTAATAAAACTACCGATACCTGAATCCAGAGATTGTTTTCTAACGATCCCTCTAGACCAGGAAACGAAGTTAATATCTTCAAGGTAGATGTTATCAGCGATATCACAAAGGTAATGAGCTAGTTTAAAGTGCCAATCTCTACGAGTATTAGACACTTTTTCAGGTAATCTTGCTATCTTCTCTTGGAGTTTC
>NZ_JASJFF010001225.1:0-1277 GCF_030065435.1 Microcystis sp. M53603_WE2 | reverse complement strand
CTACCCCCAGGAAAAACTTTTTCAGCAGACCCTAAATAATACCTTTCGACAAAGGATTTCTCGGCTGGTGAGAGAGAGTCTATCTTTCTCTAAAAAAATGGAGAATCACGTTGGGGAACCCTTTGGTATTTTATTCATGACTACAATGCCCAATTAGCAAAGGTTTGAGCTATCACCACTACAATAAAATCACTACCCAAATTTCATTCCTCTACGCAGAATTCACACCACCTCAAGTTCAATGCCAGACCAGAAGCTCATCAGAGCAACTTGATTCGCAATTGGCAGCCCACCACATCCGCCTTCCCATACCTAGTCGGCAATAACGGGTACGGTAGGGATCGAACCTACAACCGTCCGCTTAGAAGGCGGATGCTCTATCCATTGAGCTACGTACCCAAGAAAGCACAATTATAGATTATAGCTCCAACAGTGACAAGTGGTAGGACTAATTTTCGCCGTTGCCCCTCTTTGCCACTGTCCAAGCTTAATGATGGTGGTGATGTCCGTGGTGATGATGGTGATCGGAATGAATGTGAGGAATTGTTACAGAACTATTGACAGATAAAGCCTCTTGTGATAGTAAAGCTTCGATATGTTCCTCGGCCCAATCGGCGACCATCTGGCAAAATTCGGGGTTATCGTTGACACAGGCCATCTGCACATAATTAACCTGGTTGTGTTTGCGGCGTAAAGCTTCGATAATATGCTCCACATCCAGCAAAGTTTCGTGATTTTCCGTAGCAAAGCCAATTGGCATGAAAATTAAAGCTTTGGCCCCCAATTCGATTAAATTCTTCGCCGCTAACTCTGCATTCGGTTGCGTCCATTTAATTAAAGGGGTTTGGTGATTTAACCAACCCACAGAAATCAAGGGATAACGATAGATTAATTTTTCCCGGACTAACTCGTATAAAGCTTGACTTTCATCGATTCCCGACGTAAATCCCTTAGCTTCGTGGGGACAACCGTGATTCATTAAAATAATGCCAATTTGCGAGGGAAGACAGCTACTAGCTACCTCAGCAGCGATTTTTTCCTCCACTAACCGCGCCATTAGCTCTATGTAAGCGGGTTGGTTATAAAACGAGGGAATATAGCGCAATCCTTTGACCCAATGTTCCCCCGTTTGTCCCTGAGCTAAAGCTTTGTTAACTTGTTCGATCGCAATGCCACTGGTAAAGATAGAATCAACAACGAGGAGAGGATAGATCAAAATTTTCTCGAATCCCCGTTCGCGGATTTCCGTTAACACCTGTGCCGGTAAAAAAGGCGCG
>NZ_JASJFF010001247.1:0-1304 GCF_030065435.1 Microcystis sp. M53603_WE2 | reverse complement strand
TCCCTCCCGGGCCGAGATTACCGATGCCGCTATGGCCGAAAGGGCCGAATGTGTCATGCTGAATAAGGGGGAATATATCCGCGAAGCGGTGACAATTCTTGATGATGTTTTACAAAGAATGCAGACCCACCAAGCTAAAAAAACCCCTCAATTACGCGCTCTCCATTCTTGGGTTTAAGCAGTTATCAGTTATCAGTTATTAGTTATCAGTTATTAGTTATCAGTTATCAGTTATCAGTTATCAGTTATCAGTTATCAGTTATCAGTTATCAGGAGATTATTTTTATTTATTCTCCCCAGTTCATAATTCATAATTCATAATTCATAATTCCTCACACCTTTTCAACAGGATTGAGAATCAGAGGCAAATTAACGCATATTATTGACCGCACCACTAACCAAACCAGCGCTAACATAGCGACCATAACCATCAAGACGGTTTTGTTGAGCGATTCGGGAGGGATTATTGACGAGATCGGCAACTCCCACACCCATCATCACCACGGAGATAACTGCGATTAAGTAGTTACGGACAAAAGTTTGATTTTGGTGGTTGGCTAACATGGTTGTCACCTCTCTTTCCTGTCGATAACCTTAGAATACGAGAGGGTTTGGGGTGATGTCAGTCCCATAATTCCGGGTGACAGAAGTGGAAAAAAGTGGAATCCACAGATAAGCTATGATTTTTTGTCGATTAGAATCGGTAAATAGGGAATCGGGAACAGGAAAAGGGCAATATTCGTCGCTTATATGGTTAAATAATCAGTAAATTGCCTAAAAACTGACATATTCTCCAGAATATGACCCTAGAAACAGCGATTATGACCATAAAATTTTTCTGGCCTTTAGTTTTAGGATTATCTATTGTTATTATTGACAATGGGCAATATTTGAGAGCAGAAACGGTAACTTTGAGCGCCAGTCAACGGCAACAACTGCGATCGCTAGATGCTAAGATTATTTTACCTAAATATATCCCCCCCGGATTTCGGGCCAGCGAGATTAAAATCCTCGCAGAAGAGGGGAAAGGATACGCAGTCCTCTTTGAAAATGCCGAGAATAGCTGTTTTTTGGTGGAAGGAATCGAAAACGCCAGGGGCGATGATGGTTTAGAATTAGAGGGAACCCTAGCGCTCAATTCCCCACTATTTGGGGAAGGATACTGGCTTAATTATGGTACACCCAAAGACTCGGAATTAAGGCAACAATTCCCCGAACCCGATTTGTATTCCGATTGGATGAAAATGGGAGAATATTTTTATCGTCTCAGTGGGGCATTAATTGCCCGGGAGGAGTATGATTAT
>NZ_JASJFF010000806.1:0-3358 GCF_030065435.1 Microcystis sp. M53603_WE2 | reverse complement strand
TGGCATCTCGGTATCTGGCATCATTGTTATTTTACGGGCTTTATGTCCGATGAAAACCTCGATCGCTTCCAAACCGTGGCCGATTGTGCCGTTTTTCCCAGTCTTTACGAACCTTTTGGTATTGTCGCCTTGGAAAGTTTCGCCGCTAGGGTTCCCGTCGTAGTTTCCGATACCTGCGGTTTTCCCGAAGTTGTCCGTCATGGCCAAACGGGAATTGTCACCCGCGTCAATAATCCTGATTCCCTCGCTTGGGGCATTTTGGAGGTTTTAAATCATCCCGAATACGCCCACGAATTAGTTAATAACGCCTACGAAGACCTAGAAAAACGCTTTCATTGGGCGAATTTAGCCCGTCAAACTGAGACAGTATATGGTTTGGTTGTCCAAGAACGACAACTGGTAGAATGGCGTTAATCAGGGATCGGTTTTTTAGCCGTCAGCCATCCTGAAGCCGTCCCGATTTTCTTCTGGACAAACCTAATTAACTAGAGCATAATCTTAGGAAAGTAATTTCCTCGACACAAAATTATGAATATGCTGAAAATAACTAAGGATTTTAATCCCGCTCAACTAGCAAGTGTCCTGGTCAATTTCATCGGTTTTGTGGTTTTATTGACCTGTGTACTTCTTTCTCCCCATGCTCTCGTTTATGATGAAGTTTATCACTTACCGTTAGTAGATTTATTAAATCAATACGGTTTATCCTATCGATTCTTACGCGGTACAGGACAATCGGCCCCAGGTCCGTTATACCCGATAATTCATTATATCTTTCAGCCCTTGACCAATTTGCAAGCCCCTGCCGTTAGGTTGGTTAATATTCTTCTTTTATTACTGTTAATTTTAGTCCTGAGTTTAACCCTGCAAAAAATTTTCAAAATTCCCCAGCCACTGGTCTCTAGTCTGACAATTATGGGCTTACCGATGATTTGGGTGATTACGGGCATGGCTCTCACGGAAATCCCTGGTATGCTCTTGGCAACTTTAGCAATTTTCTTGATATTTATAGCTCTAGAAAAAATTGCAGATAACCGGCAAATGAGCTTAGGAATAGCCGCTCTGAGTGGATTATGTTTAGGGATAGCAATCCTAGGCAGACAAACTTTTCTCGTTCTGGTGTTTATCTTGCCAATACTAACAATTAGTTCCTCAAAAAAATCTTGGCAACCTTTAATATTATGCTGGTTAACTTCTGGAATTTTACCCGCTATCGTTTTTAGCGTATGGGGTGGATTAGTTCCCCCCGGTCAAAGTTCATTATCTTCTGGATATTCTCTGGTAAACGGATTTCTTTCCTTTGCCTACACCGGTCTTTTATTATTTATCCTCGCTCCCAAATGGTTCAGCTTGAATAAGGTGATAATAATATCTGTCCTGGTCAGCAGCTTTCTAGGCAACGCTATCTTTAAAATCCTTTCTATTCGTCCAGCCTACCAAGTTTTCCAGAAAATTATTCCCGATCCTACTTGGCTAAGTTTCTTTTTCTATTTAGCTTCCTCCTGTCTGCTTGCCTTTGGAATTCTTTTTCTGATTGCCAGCCTCAACAATTGCCGAGATCACTATAAAGATAGTAAATTTCTGTTTTTAAATGTTGCCGTGATCGTAGTTGCCGCTACAGCTTTTAAAATTACCCATTATTATTCGACTCGCTATACAGCTACAGCTATTCCATTCTTGATCCTGTTAGCCCAGTATTATACCAAAGATAACTATTTCAAGGTAGCCCGCTTATTGCTGGGGAATGTTGTCGGCTGTTTGATGTTAGTTTCTTATTTTTTGCGTCCTTGGAACTAGAAATCTTGCCAGATGGGATTCTTTGATTTTTGACAAGGATATACCTTAAAATAACAAAGGCACAACTTAACTTCTCCAACTATGACCATGAAAGCAGCTGAAATTATGACCACGGAGGTGGCCAAGATTAAAGGTTCTGAAACCGTTGCCAAAGCGGTACAATTGATGAGAGAAAAGAACATTAGAACTCTCATTGTCGATCGCCGTCACGATGAAGATGCTTACGGAATTATCACTGAAACCGATATTGTCTATAAAGTCGTCGCTTTCGGTCAAGATCCGCAAAAAGTGCGCGTCTATGAAGTGATGAGCAAACCCTGCATCGTGATTAATCCCGACCTCGGGGTTGAATATGTGGCCCGCTTATTTGCTAATACCGGTATTCGTTTCGCACCAGTAATTAAAGGCGGTTTGCTCGGTGTTATATCCGTTAGCGACATTCTCCATAAAGGTAACACCGTCGAAAAGCCCCGCAGTCTTGATTTAGAAGCGGAGATTATCAAAGCTAGAGATATTGCCCGGGCAGTATGTGCTGAAAAAGGGGGAAATTCTCCCGATTGTGCTGCAGCTTGGGATATTGTTGAGGAATTACAGGCAGAATTGGCACACCAACGCGCTAAAAAACCGGAAAAAACCTATTTTGAGGAATACTGTCAAGAAAATCCCGATGCTTTTGAAGCTCGTATTTATGACACCTAATCCCCATGGCTTTGAGGTATTCTCCGATACCTCAAACTTTTTAATCCGGCAAAAGTAGTGTATAAAGGTTTTATTTACTAATAATCGAGGAAAAACTATGGCCGATCTATTTGTCATCGCCTATGAGGACGAATTTAAAGCAGAAGAAGTTCGTTTAACTTTGGCTAAACTGCAACAGGAACATCTCATCGAGTTAGAAGATGCTGCCGTAGTGGTTAAAAACAAAGATGGCCAGATTAAACTCAAGCAAGCGGTCAATTTAACGGCAGCGGGAGCCGCCAGTGGCAGTTTCTGGGGATTATTAATCGGAATGCTCTTTTTATCCCCTTTATTAGGGGCCGTCCTCGGTGCTGCTGGTGGCGCTTTGGGAGGTGCTTTAAGTGATATCGGTGTGGATGACAATTTTATGCGGGAATTGGGAGAAACCATGCAGCCAGGTACATCTGCTCTCTTTGTTCTCGTCCAAAAAGTTACCCCCGATAAGGTCCTCGATGAAGTGGCCCCCTACGGAGGTAAAGTGTTACGCACTTCTTTGACCAAAACCGACGAAGCTGAATTACAGAAAATTCTCGACCAAAGAGGTGTTCAACCCGAAACCGTTTAGGATATGGGTCCATAAAAGCCAGAAAAAGGGAATATATTTCCCTTTTTGCTTTTTGAGCAAGAATGGGTTTAGCATGACCACCACAGCAGCTATAAAATAAGAAACAATCAATAATTAGGGCTTGCTGAAAAAGTTTTTCGGTGGTGGCAGGGTGTGGGGTGTGGGGTGTGGGGTGTGGGGTGTGGGGTTTTATCGATTTTCAGGTGGTCAACTACCTAATTTTCAGGGAAAAAGTACCTGAATTTTCCCCCCAATCACTCC
>NZ_JASJFF010001333.1:0-9996 GCF_030065435.1 Microcystis sp. M53603_WE2 | reverse complement strand
TCAGGGAAAAAGTACCTGAATTTTCCCCTCAATCACTCCAATGGTCGGCACTTTTTGAGGTCAAAAAAGTCTAAAAGTATTATCCAACAAGGTTTTTATATTTATTCAGCAAACCCTAAATAGGACTATAATTACCAGTTATTTAATTTATTCATCTTCCAAAATTAAAGAGACATAAACTATATTTTATGGTAGTTGAGTCATGATGGGTCGGGATAAAATAGTGTAATTACGCTTATGTTTACCTGACCAGAAATAGTCATTGTCCAGATGTCTAGTAACTGGTGTTTTTCCGATAAAACAGACTTCCTAGGGACTGAAACGAAACCCTTACTATTCGGTGCTTGCGAATTTTAAGAGGGTTTTTCAGAATCAGCATTTTTTAGGGAACCTACCCAAAAATACCCAAAAGAGGCACACAGCCCCCAGAGCGCGTTGATAAAAATGGGAAAACACGAGTTTTTAGCAAGCATCGTGCATTTAGTTGTGCTAATCTCGAAAAAAATGCGGTTTTTTCACGATTTATTTAGAACTAATTTATTAGTAAAAAAAGATGTTAAAACAGTCTTGATCGACTTGGGCTTTGTGGCTAGTATGTAAAGCATCTAGCTTCTTCATTGGAGACACCTGAATGAAAGCCCTATTACTGTGGCCGCTGATGCCCAACTCCTTTTGGTCCTATCAAGAGACTTTAGATCTAGCCCGTTTAAGATCAACCAATCCGCCCCTGGGTTTAATTACGGTGGCAGCCCTGTTACCATCGGATTGGGAAATCCGGTTTGTTGATCGCAATGTCCGATTAGAAACGGCTTCCGATTGGGAGTGGTGCGATTTGGTCATCATCTCCGCCATGATCATTCAGAAAAAGGACTTTCAAGAATTGATTGCCAAAGGGTTGCAGTTGGGTAAAAAAGTGGCGGTGGGCGGGCCTTACCCCACCTCCTATCCAGAAGTTGCCCAAAAAGCTGGAGCAGATTACCTGATTCTGGATGAAGGAGAACTGACAATCCCGCTGTTCCTGGCGGCCCTGGAGCGGGGTGAACCGAGTGGTGTCTTTAGAGCCAGCGAGAAACCCGATGTCACCATGACACCGATCGCCCGCTATGATCTACTAGATCTGGATGCCTATCTGGCGATTACCGTGCAGTTTTCTCGCGGTTGCCCCTTTCAATGCGAATTTTGTGACATCATCAACCTCTATGGCCGCAAACCGCGCACCAAAACCCCAGAACAAATGTTGGCTGAGTTGGAGACGTTATATCAACTGGGCTGGAGGCGCTACATTTTTGTTGTCGATGACAACTTCATTGGCAATAAGCGGAATGCCAAGGTGTTTCTGCGGGAGTTGATCCCCTGGATGGAACAACACCAGTATCCCTTTAAACTGATTACGGAAGCTTCCCTTAATCTGGCCGAAGACAGTGAACTGATCGAGTTAATGGTCAAGGCCGGCTTTATGCTGGTGTTTATGGGGATTGAGACACCAGATACCGATAGCTTAATGGGCATTAACAAGGTTCAAAACACCCGCCAATCCCTGATCGAATCCTGTCACAAAATTACCCGCATGGGGCTGCAGATTATGTCTGGCTTCATTATCGGTTTTGACAATGAGAAACCTGGCGCAGGGCAGCGGATCAAAGATTTTATTATGGAGGCGAGTATTCCCCAGGGGCAGTTTAGCCTGCTCCAGGCACTGCAAAATACCGCCCTGTGGAATCGCCTGCAACGGGAAGGTCGTCTGGTGGATGGCATGGGCACTTTCCATCAGGGAGCCATGATGAACTTTGAGCCAACTCGCCCGGTGGAAGAGATTACCGAAGAATACATCGACGCTTTCTGGGAAATCTACGATCCTGTTAACTACCTGAAACGAACCTTCAACCATTTCATGATGATGGGGGGATGGCGCGGCAAATCGAACCGTAAATTAGATGGGCAACAGTGGCAATTGTTCCGTTCCTTGCTCTGGCGGCAGGGGATTGTCCGACCGACGCGGTTCCGTTTCTGGTGGCAACTGGCGGTGATTGCCTGGGTCAAACCCCGTCTGCTAGAAGAGTATCTAGCGACCCTAGGGATAGGTGAGCATTTTTTTGCCTATCGCTATGAAGTAAGAGAACAATTACTAAAACAACTAGCCGATTTGAAGCAACAGAAAGCAAGGGTAGCCCAGCTGGAAAAAACGCTCAAAAACTAGACAATAGCGCCGACGAACAGTCATTTATCCCTAAACAGCGCTCTTGAATCCTACCCCAAAGTAGAGCAACAAAAAGCGAGTGGGGTTGTTTTACTGTCAAGTCAGTTGACATACTCCCACCGTCAAGCTAGGCTGTGACGGGGGATTCTTTCCACATTGCTGTTAGAAATTCCTTGCTTCGACGAGACGGCTTAGATTCTCAATGTCTCCATTAAGAACCCAGAGACCCGACTCTCCCCCCCCAAAGGCTTGGATTGAGTGATAAAATTGGAAGTAATACCCGATGTCTCAAGTTAATTGGGCGAGGATTTCGTGGGAATTTATCTCAGTCATAATCTTACCAAAAGTAGCGGTCGGGGTGAATAGTGGTTTGACGTTGTTGGGAATTATATTCTAGCAGGTATTTTCTGGCGATTACTTCCTGTTCTTCTAATAAGAGTAGCTCATTTTGTCCAATTTCTGTATCGGTAGAGAGGAGGATGACTTGAGAGGAAGCGGCGGGAAAATAACGTTCAACTAAATTATGGCGATGGGAAGAATCTAAACGTCCGAGGGGTGTATCGATAGCGATGGGTAAATCTCGTCCGGAGACTCGCGCTAATCCCCACAAAAAAGCGATCGCTAATAGTTGTTTTTCTCCGGCAGAAAGACGGTGTTTAGGCACATTTTGTCCATCGGGGCCAAAGAGAGATAGACCAAAAGTATCAGCATCGATCGCTATTTTCTGCACCAGATCGGACTTATGCAATAAATAACGAAAACATTCCGCCACTTCTCCCTCTAATCTATTTAATTTTTTTAAAGTTAAGCGTTCCTTAAATACTTTTAAAGTTTGCTGTGCTTTGACAATAGCATTAACGATATGTTCGTTATTTTGCGATTCTAAAGCTTTCTCACTATAGGCAAATAATTCTTTTTTATTTTTCTCAATTTTCTTTTTAATTTCCTCGTAATTTTTGTGGCTTTGCTCGTATTCTGCTTGAGCATTTAGATAGTTTTTCTGAGCGGTTTTTAAGTTATTACTCAGGGTTTCGTATTCTTCGGGAGAGGCTGCTACTGCTAATTCTCGCTCTAAATTATCTAAGTCAGCTTCCAGATTTCTTAATTGTTCTATTGCTTGATGAGCGAGGTTAATTTGTGCCGGTAGTTGATGGGTTAAGACTCGATTTAATAACTCGATCGCCTCCTCGTCTAAATCTAAGTAAGAAGTAACCAAAGAATCGTTATCCTCAGCTAAAAACTTATTTTCTTGCTGTAAAAATTCTCTAATATTGTCTAATTGCTCTAAAGTTAAATTCAGTTGTTCTAAATAAGCAAGTAACTTTTTATCTCTGGATTCTAAAACCGATTGAGCGACTTGAGACGATTGAAATTTTAGCTCTTTTTCTCCCTGAATTTTAGCCGCTTCTAGGAGAGGAAAAATTAACTTTAATGGTAAAAATTCCCCCGCCAATTGACCTAAATATTCTCTCTGTTTATCTAACTTTTTATCTAAATCCTTTTTTCTGCTCTCTAATTGACTTCTTTCGGCGGCAATTTTTCCGCCATCAATGCGAAATTTATCCGAGACTGCATCAAAATCATTTCTAACCAAATCTAAATTTTTTTGTTGAGTTTCCATCTCTTGTCTAGCCAATTCCAAATCTTCTTGGTACTGGGCTAATTTTTTCTCAATAGCTTCAATAGTTGCCAGTTCATTTTCTGCTGCTAATAGCCGGCGCTTGCGACTAGCCAAAATATCAAGATCAACTGCTAATCTTTCCGCTAATTCTAACCCTAATAAAGTCTGCATCGAATCCTTAACGCTGTCAGGAGGTACATCCTGTTCTGCCAATTCTTTTACCTGTTCCCCATCAAATAAAAAGAGGTTAGAAATACCCAAAGGTAATAAAGTTTCAATATATTCATCCCAAGTATTAGCTAAGGCAGGATCGGGCCAATCCTCATCTAAAATACCGAGGGTATCCTTACCATCTTTGGGCTGTTTTGTCCAGTATCTAACGATACGATATTGTCGCCATTGTTCATTAACTAGATGTTCAAAAGCCAATTCAATTCTCGCTTGATCGATGAGGGAAGCTTGATTATTAACTGCTTGACTGAGAAACTCGGCATAACTTAAATTATTGCGAGTAGAACACTTTGCCCGCGCACCGTACAAAGCCAAACGAATCGCATCCATTAAAGTAGTTTTACCGCCGCCATTCATGCCTCCCAAAAGGATAATCGGACAGGAATTGTTGTCTTTTTCGGGACGTAAATTAATCACTTGACGACCGGCGTAGGGACCGAAATTTTGCAAAACTAATTCAGTAAAAATCATTAACAGTCAGCCTTATTTAAGTCGAAAGTTTTAGGGAATCTCCTGTAAAAATTATACCTGAAAAAGTGCCGCAGATATTTTTTTACACCCAAGAGAAAAACCCCAGATTTTATACTATAGCATTGATCACCAGCGCTAGATATAATTAGGGTCTGCGGAAAAAACTCTAAGATCCCCCCGCCTGTCGGCACCCCCCTTATTAAGGGGGGCAGGGGGGATCGAGTGCAAAACCTATCTTCTATTTAATTGCAAACAGCTACTTAATTAAAGTCTGCTGATTTTTACTTTCTAGTTCATTACTGGGCATGAGCCTATTTTTTGAAAAAATCGTTATGATCGGCGTGAAAGTGCCAACACAGGGGAGAAAATTGCTATGATCACGATCGGCGAATATTTATGCCAGCGTCTCCATAATTTAGGGGTTAATCATGTTTTCGGGGTGCCGGGGGATTATGTCCTCGATTTGATGGATGTTTTGGTGGAAAGTCCGATCGAATTAGTTTGTACCTGTAATGAGCTTAACGCGGGTTATGCCGCCGATGCCTACGCGCGAGTCAAAGGTATGGGCGCTGTCTGTGTCACCTACGGAGTCGGGGGATTTAGCCTAGTTAATGCTGTGGTCGGTGCTTACGCTGAAAGAGTTCCCCTGGTGGTAATTAGTGGGGCTTCCGATCGCTCGATTCGCCGGGATAATTTATTATTACACCACACCACGGGCGATTATAATCTGCAATTGTCCATCATGGAAAAAGTCACGGTTGCCTCGGTTATTCTCACTAATTCTGCCCAAGCAGCCAGTCAAATCGATCAAACTTTAACAGCTTGTTTGCATCACAAACGTCCCGTGTATATCGAAATTCCCCGGGATCTAGTCTATCGTCCCTGTATCCCCTCAGAAAAGCCAATTTATTTAACCGATAATCTCACGGATGCTGCCGCTTTAGAAGAAGCCATTGAAGAAGCGGCTTTTTTATTAGAAAAAGCGGAAAAACCAATTATTTTAGCAGGGGTAGAATTCCATCGGTTTAAACTCCAGGATAAGTTGCTGAAACTTTTAGAGGTAACGGGTTATCCCTTAGCCACCACTATTTTAGGTAAGTCGTCAATTTCGGAAATGCAGCCGCAATTTATCGGCACTTATGTGGGGGCATTAAGTCGCGAATACGTTAGTCAACGGGTGGAAAATGCCGATTGTGTCCTCTGTTTAGGGGCGATCATGTCCGATATGAATTTAGGCGGATTTACGGCTAATTTAAATCCCAATAATTTGATTAATGCCAATTCCGAGAAGATCAAGATTAAACATCACTTCTATCAACCAGTATTCCTAGGGGATTTTATCGAGGGTTTAATTAATAAGCTAAGTCACAAAGAAGCGGCTACACTAGAGATTAAACCTGCGGCCGAATTGAAGAATTTAGAATTCATCGCCGTGGCAGAGCAAAAATTAACTAATGCTCGTTTTTATGAGCGAATGAATCATTTTATCGCTCAAGAATCTTTTGTTATTTCTGATACAGGGGACGCAATTATTGCCACAATTGATTTATTAATGCCCCAAAAAACCGACTTTATCGGTCAAGCATTTTATCTCTCTATTGGTTATTCAATTCCCGCCTGTTTAGGAGTAGCTTTTGCCGCACCAAATACTCGTCCTATCGTCTTTGTGGGGGATGGTGCTTTTCAAATGACCGCCCAAGAACTTTCGACAATTATCCGTCACCATCTCAATCCAATTATCTTTTTAATTAATAACGACGGTTACACGATCGAGCGGGTAATTCAGGATAATATTTATAATGATCTACAACCGTGGAAATATCACCAATTACCAGCAGTATTTAACGGGGAAAGTTGGAGTTGTCAAGTCAGGACAGAAGGGGAATTAGAAAAGGCTTTATCGATTGCCCAGGGTAACATCGATCGCCTATCATTTATTGAAGTACATCTCGATCGTTTTGACTGTTCCCAAGGCTTAACTCGTTTAGGTCAAGCTTTACGTTCACCCCATGCCTAGACTGGTTATACTATTAGGTTTTGACTGTGTGAAGCTGCCCTAAGACACCAGACTGAAACTCTTTTGGCTCCCAAGAGTCAACAATTAAGATACAATCGGTATCTTAATCAAAGTTTGCTGGTGACAACCGCAACTAAAAACCCTATGAATGCTTTTTGGAAACAAATCACCCTATTGAACTTTTCGCCCGCTTCTTGGTCAAAATATAGCTATCTGCATCGTTTCGTCGGCCTTTTTAGTCAATGGCGACAGGGTAGCCAGTTTGTGCAGTGGACAGAACTGATGGGTGCGCTGTTAATCTCTCTCCTTATCGCCACTGCGCCTTTTTTCTCCACCAGTCAAATCGGTTTTTTGCTGTTAGCAATAGCGGGTTATTGGCTACTCTTAACCCTTGTGGATGAAGGCAAAATTGGGGTGACACCCATACATCTTTTGGTACTTTTATATTGGGGAATTGCCACGGTTTCTACGGCTTTTTCTCCCGTTAAAACCGCAGCCTTGGAAGGATTAATTAAATTAACTCTCAATCTCATCTTTTTTGCCTTTACCGCCCGAATCATGCGCTCACCACGCCTAACAAATTGGATTCTGACTACTTTAGTTTTAACCGCATTAGTAGTCAGCGTTTACGGCATTCGTCAGCAAATTTTTGGTGCGGAACAGTTAGCAACTTGGAACGATCCCACCTCAGAATTAGCGGGAGATACTAGGGTTTATAGTTATCTCGGTAATCCTAATTTATTAGCTAGTTATTTATTCCCTGGTATTGCTTTTAGCGGTGCAGCCTTGTTTGTGTGGCAGGGATGGCTACCGAAAATTTTAGCGGCTTTATTAACTTTAGCCAATGCCGCTTGTTTATTTTTTACCGAGAGTCGTGGCGGTTGGATTGGTTTGATGGTCTTAGGAATCGTCTTCTTATTGCTATTATTTTATTGGTTCAAAAACTATCTACCGTTATTTTGGCAAACATGGCTTTTACCCTTAATTTTAGGGGGTTTAGCCGTGGTGATTTTAGGGGCGATTTTATTGGTGGAACCGCTGCGAATTCGGGTGATGAGTATTTTTGCAGGCCGGGAAGATAGTAGTAATAACTTTCGGATTAATGTTTGGGATGCAGTTATTCGCATGATTCAAACCTATCCACTTTTGGGCATCGGACCGGGTAATGATGCTTTTAAGAAAATTTACCCCCTATTCATGAAGCCAAAATACACGGCTTTAAGTGCCTATTCTGTGGTATTAGAAATCATGGTAGAAACGGGAATTATTGGTTTTACCTGTTTCCTCTGGTTATTAGTCACAACTATCGGCCAAGTCATCCATCAAATTAAACTTTTACGCGATAAAATGGATAGTCAAGGCTTTTGGTTAATCGGGGCAATTGCCGCTATGGCTGGAATTCTTGCCCACGGTTTTTTTGATACGGTTTGGTATCGTCCCCAAGTTAGTACCCTCTGGTGGTTAGTTTTGGGTTTAATTGCTAGTCGTTGTGGCGTTGTCAAGTTTGAAGATGATGGCGCATCAGAGCAGACTTGAAAACGCTTTAAGAGTAAGGCTCTCGTTGTGTCGCAATTCATTCTTCATATTCTGATCTGACAACGCCAGTCGTTGTTATTCCCCCACTAGGGGTTTTGAGCGCGGCAATTCTCTCCTCTAGGGGTTCAAAGTAGTTCAGGCACAGATGCGATCCTCGATCGCCACCGATTGCAGAAGTCTTTCCACGATAGCTTTAGCTTGACGACCGTGACTAGGAATCAGACGATGGCAGAAGACGTAGGGAGTAATAAACTTAACATCATCGGGAATAGCATAATCGCGACCTTCGAGGAAAGCGTAAGCTTGAACTGCTTTTTGCAAAACCACACAACCCCGGGGACTGACTCCTAAACTAATATCTTCGTGATCACGGGTAGCGCGGACTAAATCGACGATATATTGCTGTAAAGCAGGAGCTACCCGGACCAGACTAACTAATCTTTGCAATTCTCCCACCTGTTCTAGGGAAATACAAGCTTCTAGGGATTTAACCGTCTCTTGAGAATGCTGTCTTTGTAACATTTTTAGTTCTTCTGTGGCGCTGGGATAACCCAAACTCAGGCAAACGGCAAAACGGTCCATTTGCGCTTCTGGAAGCGGAAAAGTGCCTTGATATTCGATCGGATTTTGGGTGGCGATAACAAAGAAGGGTTGGGGGACCGGCCGCGCTTCTCCATCGACGGTAACTTGTTTTTCTTCCATGACTTCTAGAAGTGCCGATTGAGTGCGCGGGGTGGCCCGGTTGATTTCATCGGCCAACAGGACGTTAGCAAAAGCGGGGCCGGGGATAAATTCAAATTCGCGACTGTTGGGGTTCCAAATCGTCGTTCCCGTGATATCACTAGGAAGGAGGTCGGGGGTGCATTGTACCCGTTGGAAACGACCGTTAATTGAACGCGCTAAGGATTTAGCTAAGAGGGTTTTGCCGACTCCGGGGACATCTTCGAGGAGAGCGTGGCCACCACTGAGTAAAGCCACCAGCACAATGCGAATCGATTCGGTTTGGCCGACGATGCTCTGGCTCAAATTTTCCATCAAAATATCAATAGCGTCTCTCATAGCACAAATGGGGGATTTTGTCAAGAAGATTAATGTTAAGTTTTTTTGATCTTAACGATTCTTTTCCTAATTTGCCCACACTAGCGAGGAAAGTTGACAGACAATGGCGGGAAATTTCCTACTAGGGAGCTAATCGGGGTTAGGGTGGCGAGCAGGGAGAAAATTAGTTAAGAATTGTTGCCAGTGGGCGAAATCAAGATTTTAAGTCGGTTCAGTACGGTAAAATCGAGAAGAATTTCTCTTAATCAGTGAAGATGAAAGCCAGTTCGCTCGTTTTTAGTCTTGTTTTAGGAATCGCTGCCAGTACATTAACCAATAGTTTACCCGAAAATTTTACTTTCAATTCTCGGAAAATATTGGCTCAAGATCAGGCTCCTTCCTGTCCTCTTCCTCCAGATATTGCCATCACTTTTCGCAATAGTGAATGTCAGGCAGTTACCCTAGAAAAACCCCAGACTTTCTTCCGTTATTATAGTGACGAAAATTACAAAAAAGGTCGTTTTCTGACCACGGATCAATATACCACCAATGTGGAGGTGATCAGAAATTTAGCCCTCGATCAAAAGTGGAATCCTCCCAATCAAGCGACCAAAGTGGTATCGGTGACTTTACCTGCGGGAACAACGGTTTATCAAGGAATTGTCGCCCCCCAGAATCCGGCTGATTGTTATCCCGGTGGTGGTCAGCAAACTTTTATTAAAGACTCGCGAGATGCCAATATACCTGGACTTCCCCCATACAGAAATACTAAAAAATTAACAAAACCCTTACTGCCTGGAGCTTCTCAGAAAAAATTGAAAAGACGCTACTGGGTACATTTTCCCTTTGAAAATGGCTGTACCGTTGACTGTATCTAGAGTAGAG
>NZ_JASJFF010000818.1:0-6995 GCF_030065435.1 Microcystis sp. M53603_WE2 | reverse complement strand
CGGGGAACTCCACGCATTGCCAATCGTTTATTAAAACGAGTGCGCGACTATGTGCAGGTGAAGGGAGAAACTATTATCACCCCCCAGTTAGCCGCTGAGGGATTAAATCAATTAAATGTAGATTCTATGGGTTTAGATTGGACCGATCGATTAGTATTAAAGACGATGATCCAACAGTTTCAAGGTAAACCCGTGGGATTGGAAGCGGTAGCGGCAGCCACGGGAGAAGATGCCAAGACGATCGAGGAGGTACACGAGCCTTATTTATTACAAATAGGTTATCTTAATCGTACTCCCCGGGGTCGCGTAGTGACGTCAGCCGCCTACGAACATTTAGGATTACTGGCGAAATTGCCGAAAAATAAGGATCGGAGTTTACCTTTGTTTGAGTTGTAGTTTTCTAGATAGGGCTGGCTGAATAAATCTGAAAACCTTGTTGGATTAAGACTCTTAGACTTTTTTCCCCTCAAAAAGTGCCAGCTATTGCGGGGATCGGGAGGAAAATTCAGGGACTTTTTCCCTGAAAATTAGGTAGTTGACCACCTGAAAATCGATAAAACCCCACACCCTACACCCCACACCCTACACCCCACACCCTACACCCCACACCCTGTCTCTAGAAACAACCTGTTCAGCCAACCCTAATTACCTGGGTTTCAGCTTATCTGTGTCTTTAAATACTTGGTCGACCGCGTCAAATCACACAAGTCTTTATATAAAGGTCGTATCATCATGATCGTAGTAAGTTACATTGTTGACATTGCTTACCGCTTCTCATCTAGACTGTATTGGGATTGGTCAAAGCTAATTGCACAATAGTGATCTTTTATAGTCAATATTTTTTAAGTCTGTTAGCGCCCTATGTCTGTCCTAAATAAAGAAAATCTTAAACTGGAAACTCTTACCCTGTTTCAAAAATACCAAAAAACGGGAGATAATAAGTTACGGGATCAAATTATGGAGTTAAACCTAGGATTAGTCAGAAGGGAAGCTCATCATTGGGTTAATCAATGCCATGAAAATTACGAAGATTTAGTGCAGGTTGGCTCTATGGGACTAATTCGGGCGATCGAGCGTTTTGATAGCAGCAAAGGTCATGCTTTTAGCTCCTTCGCTATTCCCTATATTCGCGGCGAAATTCAACACCATCTGCGCGATAAAAGTTATACAGTTCGTATTCCTCGTCGTTGGTTAGATTTAGGCAGACAAGCGACAAATGTGCGTCGGGATTTCCAGACTATCCACAATCGTCAACCCAATGATACGGAAATCTCCCGCGCTTTAAATATTTCGAGCGAAGAATGGCAAGAGGTAAAACTGGCTTTCCAAAACCGTGAACCCCTCAGTCTCGATGTGACGGTTAATAACGATGAAGATAATAATACTTGTTTAAAAGACCTCGTTCCCGATCCCCGTTATCGCAGCTTTCAACTTTGTCAAGAGGATCGCATTCGTTTACAACAGGCACTGGCTCAATTAGAAGAAAAAACCCGTCATATTCTCGAATTTGTCTTCCTTAAGGATCTTACTCAACGGGAAACCGCCGAACAATTAGGCATTAGTGTCGTTACCGTCTCCCGTCGGGTGAAAAAGGGTTTAGAAATGCTCAAGGAAACCATGATCCAAGAAGCATTTTAGACCAATTATCGGTTTGATACGGCCGCAATAGCAAGTAATTTAAAACCCCAGCTAAATATTCATACTGCTCGATCGAATTATAGTAGTGAGCAGAAATCCTCACAATTAATGATGCTTCTCCCCAAGGAATTATCGGCACTTCAATCTGATATTTTTCCCACAGTTGTCTAGATAAATCTTCTGCTGCCCAAGCATAACTAGGAATCAGAATTGAAGACATTGATCCGATCATTGATTCTGGACAGGGATAATTGACCTCTAAGGCATGACAAAGCAAATTTCTGGCTTTTAAAACCAAATTACGATTCCTCGCCATCAGACCCAGTAAACCATCAATAGAGAGAGAATTTAAAAACTCGATCGCTTTTGGCACTGATAAATAAGCGGTGGGATCATCGGTTCCCATCCAAGCAAATTCTAACTGAAAACGGGAGCGATCTTGTGGAGGGGAATTCGCTCCATGGCTAATAGTTAAAGGTCGAATTATTGCCTGTTTATCCCCGCGCACATAGAGAAAAGCAGCCCCCTTGGGACTACATAACCACTTATGACAATTAGCAGTATAATAGGTGGGATTAATTTCTCTGATATTAAGGGGTAAAAAACCTAAAGCATGAGCGCCATCGATAAGAGTATCAATGGCCCGATTATTTAATTCTTGCACAATTTCTGCGATTGGCCAAATTAAGGCCGTGGGACTGGTGACATGATCTAAAACTACTAATTTTGTCCGGGGAGAAACAGATGCTAAAATTGCTTGACTAATTTCTAAAGGAGACTGCACAGGAAAGGGAATTTTGGCGATAATTACCTTTAATCCCCATCTTTTAGCTATATGTTTAACTGCATTAGCACAAGCATTATAGGTCTGATCGGTGATCAGAATTTCCTCATTTTCCTGAAAAGTTAAGGAATTTAATACCGCATTCACTGCTGTGGTTGCATTGGGAACAAAGACTAAATCATCGCTATTTACACTGACTAAATCCGCTAATTTTTGCCTAGCAATATCTAATAAACCCTCTAATTCTCTCCCCAAAAATGCTAAAGGTTGCCTTTCCATTCGTTCCCGCAATTGTTGCTGATAATCCAAGACTATTCTAGGGGTTGCACCATAGGAACCATGGTTGAGAAAATAGATATTATCGGGAATTAACCAAAAGTTTTTGGACATATTGAATTAATTTGATTTTATTCAGAACTAGAAAAAATAGATGAGAAATTGCCTGTTATATTCAGCTTCTGACTAGCTAGTATATTTATTTATGATAAGCGGGTGGGTGGAATTAAATACAAGATGAACGTAGGTTGGGTTGAAGCATGAAACCCAACACCCGCTCATGTTACGCTACCGCTAACCCATCCTACCAATAATTGTGCCTCCCTACTTATAACGACCCATTTTATATTAATCTCCCATGGTTTGAAAACGATGGATAATTTCAGTGACAAAAGTTTCTCCATCTATGAGAGGATGATTTTCTGGAGATTGATATTTTCCCGTTTTCACTTTCCGTTGGAGATGTCGGTTCATAGGTATTATGACTATCTACTGAGAAAATCAGCTTTATCTTAATTTTAAGCTAAATATCGACAAAAAAAGCTCTCCTGGAAAAAGGAGAGAGGAGAGAACGAGTTAGAAAAAATTATTAATGTAACCATCCTTTCAGACGACGCGCGACTTGAGGACGACGTAATTTTCGCATCGCTTTAGTTTGAATTTGACGTACTCGTTCCCGAGATAAATTGAACATTCCCCCCACTTCCTCTAGGGTATAGGGTTGACTGGTAGCTAAACCATAACGGAGGGAGATAACATCTTTTTCCCGTTCCGTAAGAACATCACTTAAAACTGCGAAAATTTCTTGACGCATCATCATCTCATTCATTTTATCTTCGGGAAGTTGTAGATCATCATCTTCCAACAGATCCACTAATTCCGTATCTTCTCCCTTCCCTACACGATGATTTAAAGAGAGAGATTGACGACGCAATTGTAATAATTGCCGCAATTGTTCGGGAGTCGTTTCCAACGCTTCCGCGAGTTCCCGTTCATTGGGATTGCGCTGTAAATCTTGCTTGAGAATGCGCTGCGCTTTTTTGAGTTTATTGAGTTTTTCGACAATGTGAATCGGTAAACGAATTGTCCGCGCATCGTTAGCAATGGTGCGGGTGATTGCTTGTCGAATCCACCAATAAGCATAGGTAGAGAATTTATAACCTTTATTGGGATCGAATTTTTCGGCCGCACGGTTGAGTCCGATCGCACCTTCTTGAATTAAATCTAAGAAAGGAACTCCGCGATTTAAATAGCGTTTAGCGATAGAAACCACCAAGCGCAAATTAGAACGAATCATTTTCCGTTTAGCTGTTCGTCCGCGATAAAGACGGTTTTCCAGTTGACGTTCATTATCTAATTCTAAAGCGATCGCCCATTCCGTTTTCGTCGGGGGACGATGTAAATTTTCTTGTAGTTTTTGGCGCACTTCTTCCGCTTCCATCAGAAACTTAACCGAGTAGGCTAATTCAATTTCTTCTTCCGCATTAAGCAGGGGATAACGGGCCATTTCTTTAAAAAATGCCCCAACAGTATCTTCATTGCTGCCTTTATCGTATCCAGTTCCACTACTCCCACGAGTGTTTTTTAGGGTTTCCGGTAAAGATTCAGTCATATCCTCGTCAGTTCTTTCAGCAAAATCCACGCTGTCTAGTTCTAAAGGATTTGTCTCCAGGGCAATGATTTGATTAAAATTATCATCAGAGGCTAGTTTAGAGATTTTCATAAGCAGTTATGGATGGAGTGGGATTATAATAGCAGGGAGAAACTCAATTTCTCCCAATGGGCTGATTGTTACATTGAATTTTCGGGGAGCAGATTTTTTAAACGTTTTCTTAATTAATGGCGGCCATTTCTGGGATATAATTGCGCGATTCTGTGTCGATGGTTACAAATCGCCGAACCAGACAATAAGATTTTCTGGTGAATAGGGGAGACTTTCAGGGTTTCCACTTATACACTCTAACTAAGGTTTTTGGTATTTGACTAGGTAAAGATCACGCTTCTTAACAATCAAGATAGCAGTCAGCTTTTTATGACTATTCTTCGCTTTTTCTATTGAGAACTATTCTCAAGTTTTGACTAACTAGGGTTTGCGGCAAAAAGTTTTTCCTGGGGGTAGGGTGTGGGGTGTGGGGTGTGGGGTGTGGGGTGTGGGGTTTTACCCATTTTCAGGTGGTCAATTACCTAAGTTTCAGGGAAAAAGTGCCTAATTCTCCCCCCCGATCCCTCCCATATCTGGCACTTTTTGATTTCAAAAAAGCCTAAAGATATTATCCAACAAGGTTTTTAGATTTATTAATCAAACCCTAACTAGGGTGCGATTTAATAGCTAATAGTCAATAATTATCATTTGGGAAGATTTCACGGGCTAAAAATCAAAATTTGCGGGCAAAAAAGCAATATTTAAACTGTTTTTAGAGAAAATTAACTGGTTTTATTCCCCTCAAGCTTTAAACTATAATTTAAATACCCCATTCTCCCCACTTCCCACTTCCCACTTCCCACTTCCCACTCCCCACTTCCCACTCCCCACTTCCCACTGATAACTGATAACCATGCTCGATCGCTGTGCTACTCTAACTGTAGCGGAACCTCGCACACCTTACCAATTAACCACAACTGGGCAACTGTGGTTAGAGGTTTTGGTTGATCGCCCTTATCCTAGAGATAGTCAAGAGGATCAGCAAATATTAACCTATAGTATCCCCCAGGATTTAACAGTAGAAATCGGCGATATTTTAAGCGTTCCCTTTGGTTCTCAGGTAATTGGGGGAATTGCTCTTAGATTTCTCGAAAATTTGCCCGCAGGACTAGAAGAAAATCAAATTCGTCCCGTGGAAGATGTGATTGCTAAGGGCTTTTTCCCCGATAATTATTGGCAGTTATTGACGAAAATCGCCCAATACTACGCGACGGATTTAATCACCGTTGTTCGCGTCGCTTTACCTACGGGTTTACTGCGAAGTTCCCAACGTCGCATCAGATTAAAACCAGAAGCGATTCCCCCCGGTGCGGAAGTTTTTTGTACTCCCCTCTCCCGTCAGATTTTATCCCTGCTAAAAAATCAAAAAGAAGGCGATTATTCGGCGAAATACCTGCAAGAAAAAGTAAAAAATGCCAATTACGGTATCCGAGACTTAGTTAAGCGCGGTTGGGTGGAAAGCTATCTAGAAGCACCCAAAAGTACCAATATTAAACAAAAAAAAGCCATTACCCTGCTAATAACCGACTTTCCTGCTGATTTAACTGAAAATCAGCGCAAAATTGTCGAAATTCTCCGTCATCAGGGAGGAGAAATGTGGCTGCCAGAATTGGCACAACTCGCGGGGACAAAACATTTTAAACCGCTCATTGACAAGGGTTATGTGGTGATTGAGGATCGGGAATTTCTGCGCTTATCCTCGGCGATTATGAGCAGGGATCAACCAAAAACACTCACTTCTAGTCAAAAACAGGCTTTAGAAGCCATTCAAACCCTAAAAGGTGGTGAAAGCGCTCTCTTACATGGAGTGACGGGATCGGGTAAAACAGAAGTCTATCTACAGGCGATCGCGCCTGTCCTAGCAGCGGGTAAATCTGCCTTGGTTTTAGTCCCCGAAATTGGATTAACACCGCAATTAACCGATCGCTTTGTGGCCCGTTTTGGCGATCGAGTCTATGTTTATCATAGCGCCCTCTCGGAAGGAGAAAGATACGATACCTGGCGACAGATGTTGACAGGAACCCCGCAAGTTATTATCGGGACGAGATCGGCGATTTTTGCCCCTTTACCCCATCTAGGCATGATTATCCTCGATGAAGAACACGATAGCAGCTTTAAACAAAGTCAATTACTTCCCACCTATCACGCGCGTACCGTGGCTAAATGGCGCTCTCAATTAAACCATTGTCCCGTAATTTTAGGCTCGGCCACGCCATCCCTAGAAACATGGCTAGAATCCCAAGCTAATCCCAGTCTTTACCTATCTTTGCCCGAACGCATCCAAAATCGCCCCTTACCGAGGGTGGAAATCGTCGATATGCGACGGGAATTGCAACGAGGCAATCGTTCTCTTTTTAGTCAATCCCTGCGTTCATCTCTGGAAACCCTGCGCGACAAGGGAGAACAGGCAATTTTATTCGTCAGTCGCCGGGGTCATAGTACTTTTGTATCTTGCCGAAGTTGCGGTTATGTGCTGGAGTGTCCCCACTGTGATGTCTCCCTCTCCTACCACCACACCGAACCGGGAGCGCAAGAATTACTCCGCTGTCACTACTGCAACTATGGTTGCATTCATCCGAAACAATGTCCTGAATG
>NZ_JASJFF010001116.1:0-6421 GCF_030065435.1 Microcystis sp. M53603_WE2 | reverse complement strand
ACCAGCGATTGTCGAAGTCTGGAAGACCTGCCCAAACAGGCCCTCGATTATCTAAAATTCCTAGGGGCGATCATGGAAGTACCGATCGCTATTATCTCCCTAGGAGCTAGTCGCGACCAAACTATTATCGTTGAAGACCCCATTCACGGACCCAAACGCGCTCTTTTGGACGAAAATGGCTCACCTTGGGATAATCACGAATTTTAAATCATTGCTAAAGAGGATTAGTCAACTATGCAAGTTAGCGTTGAATGTCAAAAAAGACCCGAAAATATTAACCCCAGGGCCCTACGTCGTCAGGGTTTGATCCCGGCGGTTCTCTACGGCCACAGCGGCACGGAATCGGTTTCCCTCGTGGTGGGAGAAAAAGCGGCCTTAACCCTGCTCAAAAAGGCCTCGGTGAATAATACCCTGGTGGATGTTAATGTCCCCGAAATGCCCTGGACGGGAAAAGCTTTGATCCAAGAGGTACAATCTCATCCCTGGAAAAGAAATCTCTATCACCTCAGTTTCTTCTCCGTATCTGCCCACGGTAAGCTCGATATCGTTGTTCCGATTAAAGCCATAGGAGAAGCGATCGGAACTAAACAGGGCGGTTTAATCGAACAGTTCGTCAACGAAGTTAATGTCTCCTGTATTGCTGATAATATCCCAGAAGTGATCGAATTTGATGTGTCGGGGATCGGTGTGGGGCAATCCCTGCTCGTGGGTGATTTGAAAATGCCAGAAGGGGTGACTTTAAAAGATGATCCCCATACCACCGTTTTTGCCATTGTTGCCGCTAAACGGTAAATTAATTGATCGGTCGTCGGTGGTCGGGTTTTGGGGTGATAGGGTGATGAGACAGCTTCCCCCTCCCCAACCCCCACTCTGCCATAACTGCTACTGCATACTTTGTGTTTTTTGTCAAAAAAACTTTTTCTTTGCAATAAAACTACACAAAAAAAAGATCATCGTTGTGGGTGAAATTGACCAATTTACCCGTCTCAATTTGGATCACCCTGTAGGTTTAGCAAGGGTTTCAACCATTGCTGTCCAAAAAAGCACAGAATAACCCACTTTGAAATTCTATCAAATCGCTGTAACCATTGCAACATCGTTGTTAAATAAAAATCTTTCTCAATTAATTCTTAAGAATTTGTAAATATTGCGAAATGTTAATTTAAATATTCTCAAGTTTTTGGAGTCAATAAATAATTTTTGCTTATCTTTGGTGCACATTGGGTTAGAAGTAGGGAGTTAGGAGACAGGAGACTCCGAGACAGGAGACAGGAGACTCCGAGACAGGATTCAGGAGTCAGGAGACAGGAGGCAGGAGACTCCGAGACAGGAGGCAGGAGACTCCGAGACAGGAGATTATTTTTTTTATTCTCCCCACTACCCCACTACCCCACTTCCCCACTTCCCCACTTCCCCACTTCCCCACTTCCCCACACTCCACACCCCACACCCAACACCCCACACCCCACTTCCCCACTGCCCTCTCCGGTACTCCGGTGCGCCCCTCTCCCTGCTGCCATCTACTGGAGGGTTATAGCGTGAAAACGCTCAAATAGCTCCTCGCGGGCGGATTCGATTGATAATAGCCGTGCGCTGCAAAGGAGGCAAGAAATAGACCCCTTCGGGCCAATTCGGGTCTAAGGCCGCCCCAAAACCGTTTAATATAGTCTCACTAACCAGAGGCGCAAGAATCCATAAACGGGGCAAATTTTCCTGATTGTAGGGGCTATTTTCTCGTTTGGCCTGTCGCTGTAGTTCAGCAAAAACGGCGGTTAATTTCGAGAGACAATTACGCACATCGGCACGAGTGGGAGAATTACGATCGGGTTCTAGGAGAGGGTTCTTTAGGGCAATTTGACCTAATAATCCTAGATTATCGACAGTTATTTGCCCCTCTGGATGAGGCGAAAAAAATAGATCAATCTGTCGGGTTTCGTCGGTAATTTCTTTGCTAATTTCTACTTGGCCTAGGGGCGTTAACGAAGGCGGTCGGCAGATGGCAGCGGGCAGGAGGTTTCATCAATCGAGGCGAAGAAAAAACGGTAAGATTAGTTAAAGAAAATGATACAAATATACATTGATTAGACAAAAAAAGCTATAAGTAAAAGAAAAGTCAATCTTCCTCAGCCCCATGACGAGAAAAGAACGGCCCCACTCGTGGTTCTCAAGAAAACCCTTGACCTGGCAACAATCGCGGACTATGTGGCGCGATTTATGGTTAGAAGCGTCCCTCGATTTTCCCTATCTAGCTTTGATTGTCAGTTCTTGTGCGATCGCTACCTTTGGCTTAGTCGCCAATAGTGCGGCCGTGATTATTGGGGCGATGATTATTGCCCCTTTGATGTTGCCGATTCGTAGTCTGGCTTTTGGTGGTTTAATTGGCAGTTGGCGATTAATTCGTAAGTCGGCCTTGGCGATTTTAGTTGGTACGATCATCGCTTTAGCGATAGCTTGGTTGCTAGGATTATTGATCGGAATTTCCGAATTTGGTAGTGAAATTCAGGCCCGTTCTCAACCGAATCTTTTAGATTTAGGAGTAGCAATTACGGCGGGGGCAATCAGTGGTTATGCCAAAATAGAACCGAAAATTTCAGGTACTTTAGCGGGAACAGCGATCGCCGTGGCTTTAATGCCGCCAGTTTGTACGATTGGTTTAGGATTATCCCAAGGGAATTGGGTCTTAAGTTTGGGGGCAACTCTGTTATATATTACCAATTTATTAGGCATTGCTCTCTCCTGTTTGTTGGTCTTTTTGCTGGCTGGTTATTCTAGTTTTCATCGGGCGCGTAACGCTCTAATTTTGACTTCTATCCTGACAGCAGTTTTGCTAATTCCCTTAGGAATAAGTTTTGCAACTCTGGCCAATCAAGCTCGCTTAGAAAGGTTGCTCAAAAAAGCTTTATTACAACGAACGATTACTTTTCAACGGGCAGAATTATTGGAATCTTCGATTAATTGGCTCAAGCAACCTCCCCGGGTGAGATTAGTAGTAAGAACTGCGGAAAGTATTACCCCCAGACAGGTAGAATTGTTGGAAGAATTCATTACTAAGGAAATGGGGCGACCTTTTCAATTAAATGTCTTGGTTTCTAAGGTTAATGAAGTCACTGCCCCAGAATAAAGTCGAGAAAATTAGCTCAAGTAATGACAAACAAGGATTAATTCGTTATCTTAATGTTTGATATTTAATCTATAGGTAGGGTTCAGGTGAGTGGCGGCAATCGACCAGAAAGCACGGCTTATGTGCGGATAATTAAGCAATCTTGGCAAACGGGGAAATTAGAGGGAGAAGTGCGGACGGAACAATATCAATGGCGTTTTCAATGGCATTTTCTTCAAGGCAAGTTATTAGTACAACCTTCCCTAGGTAGGGCTTTGATTTTTGAACCCTTGAATCGGTTTTTAGAACGCTACGATTATCAATTAGAACCGGGAGGAGATTATGAATTTACAGTGCGCTCAAAATTTTGACACTCCCGTTGCCTAAAGGCGTGGGGATTCTTGGTTCACCGAGATCACTTGCTTAGACAGAATCGCTTCTGAAAAAGTAGAGGTATTCTCTCCCCAAGCGTTTATCGGGTCTAGCCCGAAAGTTCCCGTATGCCCTACGGTACTTAACCCTTTTTTAAGGATATTGATAGCGGCGTTTTCATCCCTGTCCAAAACACACCCACATTTGCACTGATGGGTTCTAGTCGATAAAGATTTTTTAATAACTTCACCACAGTTTGAACAGTTTTGACTTGTATAGTTCGGTGGGATAGCAATTGTTATCTTGCCGAATTTAAGTCCAAAATATTCTATCCATTCTCGAAACTGATACCACGCCGCATCATTTATCGATTTAGCTAAACAATGATTCTTGACTAAGTTCTTAATTCTTAAATCCTCGTAGGCTATCACATCGTTAGAGTGAACTACGCACCTTGCTAACTTTACAGCAAAGTCTTTACGTTGCCTACTTATTTTAAGATGAGCCTTAGCTAATCTTTGTCTAGCTTTTTGACGATTTTTACCTCCCTTTTTCTTTTTAGATAACCGTCTTTGAAGCCGCTTTAATTTTTTCTCGGACTTTCTCAAGAATTTAGGATTGTCAACTTTATTACCCTCGTGGTCAGTATAGAAAGAAGCTAACCCCACATCTAAGCCGATACACTTACCTGATGGTTCAACATCTTCTTTAACATCACAAGAAAGAACAAACTGGCAATAATAACCATCGGCTCTATGAACTAATCTAACCCGTTTAATGTCAGACTGTTGAAAGTATCCTAAGTCCCAAGTCCCTTTTAGTTTAAGTGTTCCAATCTCCTTTTTATCACTGAAATGGATGGTTTTAGGATTAAGAAGCTTCCATCCTGTTGTTTTATACTCAACGGAACGGGAAAACTTCTTAAACTGAGGATAGCCTTTCTTTCCTGCTACCTTCTTTTTACAATTATCAAAGAAACGGGAAATAGAAGACCATGCTCTTTCAGCCGATGCTTGCCTTGCTTGGGAATTTAACTCACCAGCAAATTTAAAGTCGTGCGCTAAAACCCGACAATAAGCCGATAGGTCGTATTTATCCACACCCTTGTTATCCATCCAACACCTTAGGCATTTATTACGGATGAATTGAGCGGTGCAAATAGCATCGTCTATAGCTTGATATTGTTTTGTTTTAGCCTCAACTTTAAATTCTAGAACAAACATTTACGCTAGGCTTGACAGCATAAACTTAGTTTAGCACACTTAAGACTAAATTGACAACCTATCATTGAAAAACCGCCCGGTCGTGCGGGGAACCTTAAACCCAAATTTTCGGTAAATATGGGGGATTGAATTACAGCTTTTCTCCTGAGGATGAAGTTTAACCTAATTTGGCATCATCTCCCGATGACAGATTCCCTCAAAGGAAAACTTCGTACCTCATCATTAAGATAACCGCCTATTGATCAAGAGAAATTGACGGTTTATGGACAACCCGGCCGAGATACTAGATTTTTACAGGAAGTTTTTTGATTTAAATCCTGCCGGTTAGGCTAAAATTCGGCCATAGCAAAGCGTTATATTAACGATAAGAATTTTTAGGAACAAGGGAAATGACGCAAGGACAGAAGGTTTCAGTGGGTATTGTCGGCGCTTCGGGATATGGTGGCGTACAGTTGGTACGTTTGCTCAAAGAACATCCCCTTGTCGAATTAGTCTATCTGGGGGGCGATAGTAGCGCCGGAAAACCCTACAGTGATTTATATCCCCATCTCGGTCATAGTATTAATCTTAATGTGGAGGCGATCGATTTAGAGACAATTGCCTCCCGTTGTCAAGTGGTTTTCTTGGGTTTACCCAATGGTTTAGCCTGTGATTTAGCCCCTCCTTTGCTCGCTAAAGGGTGTAAAGTCTTGGATCTGTCGGCAGATTATCGTTTTACTAGCCTAGAAACCTATAGTAAATGGTATGGCAAGGAACGTCAGGATCAAGCGATCGCATCTACGGCTGTGTACGGTTTACCGGAACTTTATCGGGAAGATATTAAAAATGCCTCTTTGATCGGTTGCCCCGGATGTTATCCTACTGCTAGTTTAATGGCGATTTCTCCCCTGTTAAAACAGGGTTTAATTATCCCGGAAACCACGATTATTGATGCCAAATCAGGAACTTCGGGAGGGGGAAGACAAGCTAAGATTAATATGTTATTGGCAGAAGCAGATAATTCGATCGGGGCCTATAATGTAGCGGGAAAACACCGTCATACTCCCGAAATCGAGCAGATTTGCAGTGATTTAGCCGGTCATGAGGTGCGCGTTCAGTTCACTCCCCATTTAATGCCCATGGTCCGAGGTATCCTGTCCACAGTCTATGCAACTTTGCGGGATCCCAATCTGGTGCGGGATGATTTAATCACTATCTACAATGCTTTTTATCGCGCTTCTCCCTTTGTCAAAATCCTACCGGGGGGAGTCTATCCACAAACTAAATGGGCCTGTGGTACTAATTTATGTTATCTCGGTATTGAAGTGGATCCGAGAACCGATCGAGTGATAGTGATGTCAGCGATCGATAATTTAGTTAAGGGACAATCGGGACAAGCGGTACAATGTCTTAATCTCATGATGGGTTGGGAAGAATCCCTTGCTTTGCCGCAAATGTGTTTTTATCCTTAAAAATTCCTGGATGCGTTTAACCGGGTACATCTCATTTTTGTAAATCTACTGAGTTGGGATTTTTAAAGGGAAACTATCTGCTAAAATTGGTCATTACTTCCGATTTTATCACTCAATCCAAGCCTTTGGGGGGTTCTACCCCCCAAACCCCGGAGCGCATTAGTTTTTCGGTGGGATGCTTACACGCAGCTGCTGATACATTTGTAATTAGGGTTTGCTGAAAAAGCTTTTCCTGGGGGCAGGGTGTGGGGTGTGGGGTGTGGGGTGTGGGGTTT
>NZ_JASJFF010000646.1:0-11558 GCF_030065435.1 Microcystis sp. M53603_WE2 | reverse complement strand
TACCAGATATGGGAGTGATCAGGGGGAAATTCAGCTACTTTTTCCCTGAAAATTAGGTAATTGACCCCCTCAAAATCGGTAAAACCCCACACCCCACACCCTACACCCTACACCCTGCTTCTAGGAAAAACTTTTTCAGCAGACCCTATTTAATCCTAGTTCAGATTCTTGACTTTCGTAGCGAGATGATTCCCGCTCCCCTAGAAGTTATTTTTCCTAGATGATAAAAATCGGGGTTGAAAAATGTTCAACCCCGAAAAAAAGCAATTTTTGAGCGGATTAACCCACTGGTTGTAACTGTAATTGCGAGAGAATATCGCTTTGCTCAGAGCGCTGATGACTAGAGACTGTCACCACGGTTTCAGCAGTTACATCTAATAGCGCATGGTCTCCAGAATTGACTTTTCCCGATAACATCGCCTCGGCTAAACTATCCTCTAAGCGTCGAGTTAAAGCACGACGTAAAGGCCGCGCACCGTAGCTAGGATCATAACCCTCATTGATGACCAAATCCTTAAAAGCGGCGGTAACTTGCACAGAAATGCCTTTTTCTGTCAATTGTTTGGCTAGATCTGCGATAAGAATATCGGCAATCTGGGTAACTTCTTCGCGAGTTAACTGTCGGAAAACAATGATTTCATCGAGACGGTTGAGAAATTCGGGACGGAAATATTGTTTTAACTCCTCTGTCACCCGATTAGAAATCTGTTGGTAACGCGATTGAGCAAAATCGTCAGCCATCTCGAATCCTAAGCTATTACCGCCTTTTTCGATGACTTTTGAGCCAATATTCGAGGTCATGATAATTAGGGTATTCTTAAAGTCCACCCGACGACCTTGGGAATCGGTCAAATGACCATCTTCTAACAGTTGCAGGAGAAGATTAAAAACATCGGGATGTGCTTTCTCGATTTCGTCAAACAAAACTACTTTATAGGGTTGACGACGCACTGCTTCCGTTAACTGACCGCCTTCATTGTAACCGATGTATCCGGGAGGCGCACCAATTAACTTAGAAACCGTGTGGGATTCCATAAATTCCGACATATCTAGGCGAATCATACTGGATTCCGAGCCAAAGAGCAACTTAGCTAAGGCTTTCGTTAATTCAGTTTTACCGACTCCCGTGGGACCGGCAAAAATAAACGAGGCAATCGGACGATTAGGATTCTTTAAATTTACTCGCGCTCGACGAATAGCACGAGAAACGGCATTCACTGCCTCCTGTTGGCCAATAATCCGCTCGTGCAGTTGACATTCCAGATTTAAGAGCGATTCTGACTCAGTTTCAGTTAATTGGGTAACGGGAATACCTGTCCAAGCGGCGACAATTTGGGCGATTTCCTCCGCATCCACCACCGGAATTAAAGATTCGGGGTTGATTAGGGGTGATTCTTCCCTAACCTCCGCAGGACTTGTACTTTGCAGGGAATAGCGTAGATGGGTGCGGGATCCCGCTTCATCGAGAAGATCGATCGCTTTGTCCGGTAAAAAGCGATCATTGATATAGCGAGAGGATAGATTAACGGCAGCTTCGATCGCTTTTTGATCGTATTTTACCTGATGGAAATCCTCGTAGGTGGCTTTTAAACCCCGTAAAATCTCGATCGCCTGCTCTTTAGTTGGTTCTCCCACCATAACTGGCTGAAAACGTCTTTCTAGAGCCGCATCTCGCTCAATATGCCGTTTATACTCATCGAGAGTTGTTGCCCCTAAACACTGTAACTCCCCGCGAGCTAAAGCAGGTTTAAGCAAGTTAGAAGCATCCATAGCTCCTCCCATGCTACCAGCACCCACAAGAGTGTGAATTTCATCAATAAACAGGATAATACTGCCCGATTTGCGAACTTCCTCCACGATACCCTTTAAACGTTCCTCAAAATCGCCGCGAAAACGGGTTCCCGCCAGTAAAGACCCCATATCGAGGGCAATTACCTGTTTATCCTGCAAAAGTTCGGGAATATCGCCACTATGGATGCGTTGTGCTAACCCTTCAGCGATCGCTGTTTTGCCCACCCCCGGCGCACCGAGTAAAATCGGGTTACTTTTGGTACGACGGCCTAAAATTTGGACAACTCGCTCGATTTCTGGCTCTCTACCGATTACAGGGTCAATTTTGCCATTTTTGACCTCTTGGCTTAAATTGCGACTATATTGGGCTAAAATCCCGCCTTGGGGAGCATTTTTCTGGTCTTCATAGTCACTCTTTGCCGTGAAGCGACCACTAGCGACTTTTTCCCCGGCATTTTTAATTAAAAGGCCGCGAAGTTTGATCAAATCAACACCCTGCATAATTAAAATTTTAGCGGCTAGGGATTCGGGATCGCTGGTGATAGCGAGTAATAGATGTTCAGGTGCGATCGCCTGTTCCCCTAATTGTCGAGCTTCCTGAAATGCTTGCTCGAACATCTTTTTCGCTTTCGGGGTAAAAGGGATATTAACGGGACTGTAACCGGTGCCGCGGCCGGTCATTCCTTCAATCAGGCGGCGACTTTCGTGCAGGGTAACTTTTAAATCCTTGAGAATTAAGGCTGCGGTGGCGGTGGCTTCTCCTATCAATCCTAAGAGCAAATGCTCCGTACCCACGACACTGTGACCGGTACGACGGGCTTCTTCTTGGGCGAACATCACCGCTTTGATAGCTTTCTGGTTAAAGTATTCAAACATGATCGACGGCTTCCTGGCTACTGGGCTTTACCTGTTACTGTAACGTTTTCTTTACATTAGCCGGAAGGGTGATATCCGTATCAGTAGGGTGGGTTAGTCAGTGGTGAGCTTGGGCGATGCTTAAAATCCTTAACAAAAATTAAGGCTACTGGGAGTTATAACTTGACCCCCTGTGCAACTGTCGCTCTACAAAACTAATGCAAAAATGATAATTATTGATGTACCATATAAGGTACGATAACTGAGAAGGTAAGGATTGAAAAGGCTGCCAGCCAAGTTTTTTCGAGCCGAAGGTGGGTCGGAGCCAGTCAAAGATTGGTGGAAAACTCTCAGCCGTGAAGATTGCCGGATTATTGGCAGCGATATCAAGGACGTAGAGTTTAGCTTTCCCATCGGCTGCCCCTGTGCCGTTCACTTTCCGGTTATCAAGACTTATGGGAGGTGCGGAGTAGGGGCAATTCATGAATTGCCCCTACGGGCAGACGCATCACGCGGGTCATCTTTTACATCAGCCGAGGGGAGATGATTCTGCCGCACGGCAACATCGGCGAAGTCCCAAAAACCCCAAAACGGGAAATCTAGTAGGGGCGAACGGCCGTTCGCCCCTACTAGCGCAAGAAGGAACAGGAAAAATATGACCGCTAACCGCCATACTGGCTCCGATTTCGATGATTTTCTCAAAGAAGAAGGTCTTGAGGAGGACTGTAGTGCGGTGGCACTCAAACGGTTACTGGCGCGGCAGTTGGCTGAGGAGATGAAACGGCTCTCTCTGACCAAAACGGAGATGGCGGCGCGGATGCAGACCAGTCGAGCGCAACTTGACCGCCTCCTCGACCCGGAAAAGACGGGCGTTTCTCTCGATACTATCCAACGGGCGGCTTCTGTGGTGGGCCGCCAATTGCGAATCGAGTTGCTCTGAGGGAAGTCAGAAAGTTCGGAGTGCCGCAGATGAAATTACCCAACGGGGAACTGGCAGAAATCTCGATGGAAAAACTGATTGGCTATTGCTTAAATCCAGAACATTCCAGAGGAAAAAATAAAGCCAGAGTCTTTCGCTCTCGTCTGGGAATAACTGCCGAGAACGCTGAGGTTTTGCGATCGCTCATCTCACAGGCTGCCCTGGAGGGGGAAGTTGTGCAACAAGCGGTCACGGAATTCGGCCAGCAGTTTAAAGTGGATTGGACGATACCAAAACGGGAAGGAACACAACTGCGAACTATCTGGGAAATCAGCTTAATTAATCCCAACCCTCGTCTAATTTCTGCCTTTATCAAGTGAAGTACCATGAAAGACATCAAACTTTTAGATACGGTTGCCATCCTCAACTCCGTCCCTCGGGAGCGATTGACTTTAGTTGAGCCAGATTATGAGGCTGTCCCCAGCTTGCCAAGCGGACAGGTGGGAACAGTGGTTGAGGTGTATGAAAAAGGTTCGCGCTATCAATATTTAGTGGAATTTTCTGACAGTCAGGGGCGGGAATATGCGGTGGCTATTCTGCCAGGCGATGAGCTTCTGGTCTTGCATTATGAACTGGAGGTGGCGTGAATTCTGCTTAACGGAAAACGCTATGGCTCAAGTAAAAGTTTTCTATGAACCGGAAACGGAATTACTCACTGTCTTCTGGCAATCCCCCAGAAAGGAGCAGATTTGTACTGAACTGGGGGATGGGGTGATTTTAATTAAGGATTCCACCAGTGGCGAGCCGATTGGCTTGGAAATTCTCTCCTATCGCCCTGGGGACAATCGCTTTGATGCGGTGAGCGTCGAATTGGGGCATTTGAGTCCCGTCAGTTGATATTGGTCGTTATTCGGGTTGTGCTGTAACTCCAAACTCATCTGAGCGTTGAGGAGGCGTTTCCTGACGGAAGGAGGGGATGTCCCTATTGTCCCAGGTGAATCGCTGCCAGGGAGCAAAATCTAAAGATTTAGTAAAATGTAGCGTAGGATACTGTTATGGGGGGGGGAGTGTGTATCGTTGCTTTTAATACTATTTTAGGGTTGGGTAAGACTATTGCTTAACCCGACCTACGCAAGCAGCAAACTCCTTAAAGGATAAAGGTAAAAATGAACAGACTTAATCGAGCATTGATATTGAGCTTAGGTCTTACGGTAGTTTCTGGTGCCTTAGCTTCTAAACCTGTACAAGCAGCTTTAATTTCATTTAACGATACCACTCTAGGGAACGGATCATTCTCCTGGTTACAGCCAGGATTTACACTCTCAGCATCAGCATCGTCTGGAGGAGTGCTTTCAAGCATACCTTCTGGTGAATTTGCAGGCCTTTGGATTTCCCAGTCACAAACGGCATCAGGCGTTTATACGCTAACATTTTCTCAGTCAGTTACTTTAGCAGAATTTCAATTTGATGCTCTTAGTGGAAATGGTCCTCTTCCTGTTGAGACAATTGGTAGCTTTAGTATCTCCTCTGGTTTGCCTGCATTAAGCTATGTAAACCTACAGAACACTGTGTTTGATGGGAGTACAATCACTCAAGTAACTGGAGTGGACAATGGCAAAGGTATCTTGACTGTAACAAGTGCCTCACCCTTCACTTCTTTATCTTTTGTTCATAGTCAAAACCCAGGTCAAAATGGTTTTGTTATTGAGAGAGTTACAGTTGACACGACAGTCACGACGATACCTGAATCTTCCTCTACCTTCGGACTGATCGCCCTCGGTACTCTAGGCGCAGCCTCAACCCTCAAGCGTAAACTGAAGTCCTCTAAATCCACCGGAAAAGAAACCACAAAAGTTGGCTAAATTGCTTCTAAAAATACGACCATTGCCACCCCTTTATTCAGTCAGACCAAGTTTAGAGTAAAACTCGTAGGTTAGGTTGACGCAAGGAAACCCAACAACTTCCCGGAATATTTTCACAATCTTGGTTGGGTTTCGCCTTTTGAGCCGATTGGTAATACCTGCTCAATAATAATAGCTCAACCCAACCTACGGCCTTATCTTTACATTAGCCAGAAGGGGGATATCCGTATCAGCAGGGTGGGTTAGGAGACAGGAGTGGGGAGATGGGGAGTTTTTTGCTGTGAACAGTAAACAGTAATCAATTACCTGAAAACTAAAATCTGATCACTGTAATTAGTAAAACTCGTAGGTTGGGTTGACGCAAGGAAACCCAACAACTTCCAGGAATATTTTCACAATCTTGGTTGGGTTTCGCCTTTTGAGCCGATTGGTAATACCTGCTCAATAATGATAGCTCAATCCAACCCAGGGCTAGAGCGTCTGAGGGAATGCTAGATTTGACCATGACAGTAACTCAGCAGACAAACTACCATCAGGATTTTGGCATGAAAATTCATGGCTTGAGCGGACTAAAACTTTAATCTTTTCTCAATCTTTCTAACAGTTCAGAGCGGGATAAATTCACTAAAGAAAGAAGTAACCCGGTGCGTTCTGAGATGGGAAGTTGGGCAATCTGTGCAACTAGACCAGACAATTCCGAATCTAGGGTTCCAAACCGCCCTTCCAGAAGACTAGCTATCAGCGAGAGTTGTCCCTCTAAAGTGCCTTCCTGTTTTCCTTCTATTTTCCAATCTTCTCGCTGTTTTAGATAGGCTGGTGATAGGTTCATGATGTCCTCCTGTTCCTCGCTACTTAAATTATCTCTCAATTCCAAATTCTTACGCCAGTTGGCTAGAATTTCTAACAAATTTTCTTTAAAAGAGTTATCTTCTGGCAATTGAACTAACTCTTCTACGGCTCTTTTTTGTGTTTCTCCTTTTCCTAAAACCCTCAACCATAAAGTGTCTTCACTCACTGGTAACTGGTGGATGGCAACGATTGCCACTTTGAGGAAGTCAGCTAAAAAGTAAACCCCTTTTAACCAATTCCTCTCATCGCTGTCAGCCCTGAATCCTTGAATCATTCTAGCTGAAAAGGTGGGGGTGAGAATCCATAAAACTGGCAATTCTGCGACCGTCAGAGTTTTGTTTGCCCGTTTCGCCTTTCTTAACAGGTCATTATGAACAGTATATAACTTTGATATACAACTGCGAATCTCTATTTCTGAGGGCGGGTTACGGAAAGGTTCAAACAAACAGGAAGTCGCCGCCATTTTTCCGAGTAAACCTAAAGGGAGTTCGGTCCTTGATGGTGAACTGGCCGGTTCAAACCAGACATCTATTTCTTGAACCTCACTTTTCACTTTCTTACTCTTTTTTATGGTTCCTAGAGGCGCTAACAGTTCCTCTAAATATTCCTTGGCAAATTGGTCGTGAATTTGGCGGGTCATTCTCGGAGATGACTGAGAATATAAAAGGGGATAAACTATCCTATTATATCATTAATTAAAAAGGAATCCAAGCGACAACATTGATCCATGACTAGGAATCAAATTGACTAAGAGAGGAACGTCTTTTAAAAGGAATTAGTTTTTTGATTAATTCAGGTGTAATTAAGCCTTGGGGATAAAAAATCGTTCCCAAAACGATTAAAATTCCAAAAATAATCAAACGACCATCGCGCAAGAAATTCCCTAACCAAATTGGTAAACCATTCACGCCACCGAGGGCGCGTAAAACTTCGGGCAAAGCAGTTAAAACAATGCCTCCCACCACCGGCCCGACAAAAGTTCTTGAACCACCAATTAAAACGAAAGCCAGGAAAATAATACTGGCATCAAAAGTTCCCTGACGGGAATTCCAAGTATTGAGAAAATGGGCGCTTACCGCTCCCACAACTGCCGCTAAAACTGCCCCGAAAGTGAAGGATAAAACCTTGTGATAGGTGGGATTAATTCCCATGGACGCAGCTGCCAATTCATCGGCACGAATGGCATTAAATGCCCGACCAATTTTGATGTTTTCTAACCGATAGAGAAACAGCATAGTTAGGAATAAGAGGGGCAAGGCCAGCCAAAGGTAGGCTAATTGAGTAGTGAAGGGTTGGGGAATGGCGAAAATACCGACCGCACCGCCAGTTATCTCGAGATTAAGGGCAATAATTCTCAAAATTTCTACCCAGGCGATCGTGGCAATGGCTAAATAAATCCCTCGCAAACGGAGAACAGGAATACCTAAAACTATGGCTAATATTCCTGAAATAATGCCAGCAATTAACATTTCTAAAAAGACCAAATTAAGGGGATAATTGCTGCCGGTATTAGTAAAAACTTTCGTGGAAAGAATGGCGGACACATAACCGCCTAAAGCGTAAAAACCGGGGGTTGCTAAGGATAATTGACCAGCCATTAAGGGCAGATAAACTGAAATGCCTAAGATAGACCCAAATATCATTGAAACAATTAAAAAACCATAGGTGTTAAAAAAATCAGCCATATTTTCAGTGAGCGGTTATTGGGTATTGGGGGCTTAAGTTACTGGAGTCAATTAGCTAATTTTATCACCGTTTTCTCCCCTCTGATTCTCTGGTAATTCTCGAAATTATCATAATTTTTTATGTGACACTTTTCCTATATGGTAGCGTTCGCCACCTTAAAAGCAGACGGGATGATCGATGATGGGAAAAGGTATCTTCCTCAACTTTGTCCTGGAAAAAATTCGGGGGAATTTATGAAACAGCAGGATTGGTTACTCGGACTCCTACGGCTGAATTTCCACATAAAATCGCAGTAGCGGCTGAAAAAGTCCTAGAAGCTGAGGATATTATCGGTTTTACCCCAGAAGCGATCCATCAGGTGCAGGCGATCGGTTAGAAACCAGTAATGTGGTTTTAAACGTTTTCAATTCGATCCTCTCACTAATTAAGTAGCTGGTTATAATTAAATTAAAAATGGATTTTAGGTTCGATCCCCCCTGCCCCCCTTGATAAGGGGGGTGCCGATCCCCCCTTAGTCCCCCCTTTAATCCCCCCTTGATAAGGGGGGCATCTGACAACTTTTAACGCCTACCTACTTAGGTTAGAGAAATGATAGATAAATGAGAGGATCATGAGAGAAATATGAAAGTTCTCTGGGTAAAAATTAGTTAAGATAAGGGGAAATTAAAGGATAAACAACTATAGATGTTTACTTCACTCGAACTTTTAACCACTTCCTTTATTGCTGTGGGATTAGCCGCCGATGCCGTGGCCGTTTCTCTGACCAGTGGCCTGATGATTCGTCATATTCATGTTAATAAGGCTTTGAAAATTGCTTTGTTTTTTGGCGGATTTCAAGCGATTATGCCGATTATCGGTTGGGGTATTGGTCTAACTTGTCGCGATTTTCTTGCTTCTTTTGACCACTGGATCGCTTTTATTATTTTAGGGGCGATCGGCAGTAAAATGATCTACGAAGCTGTTCAAAATGATGACGAGGAAAAAAAATTTAATCCTCTAGATTCCTATACTTTAATCGGATTAGCGATCGCTACTAGCATCGATGCTTTAGTAGTTGGTTTGGGTCTATCGATGATTAAAACTCCCTTACTTTTAGCTTGCACTGTCATCGGTTCTATTACCTTTGCTTTATGTTTTATAGCTGTTTTTATCGGGCATAAATTCGGTAATTTATTTAGTCAAAAGGTGGAAATTCTCGGCGGTTTAGTTTTAATATTAATCGGCAGTAAAATCCTCATTGAACATTTAATCGCCTAGATTATCTCCATTTTTCACTATCCTCCCTATTTTCCCCGGCTGTTTTTCAACAGGGGAGTGGCTAATTCGGGATAACCAGCCTCAATTAAAGCCTGATCTCTGATGCGACAGGAATCGCATAAACCGCAGGGTTCAACTTCTCCTTGATAACAAGACCAAGTATCAGCAATGGGAACCCCCAAACTAACAGCACGACGGACGATATCTACCTTACTATCCATCACCAAAGGGGCAATTAATTGGGGTGCTTTCCCTTCTAAACCCGCTTTCGATGATAAATTAGCTAAAGTTTGAAAGGCCTCTAAATACTCGGGACGACAATCGGGATAACCAGAATAATCCACCGCATTAATTCCTAAATATATCGCCTCCGCTTCCCTTGCTTCCGCTAAAGAAAGAGCGATCGAAATAAAAACTGTATTTCTCCCCGGCACATAGGTAATCGGGATAATATCTGGGTTAATTCCCTCTTGGGGAATAGCAATAGATTGATCGGTTAAAGCGGAACCTCCCCACAAAGATAGATTGACTTCGATCAGATGATGTTCTTTAATTTCGAGGAAATTAGCAATTTTTTTCGCCGCTGCTAATTCACGTTCGTGTCTTTGTCCATAACGAAAGGAAAGGGCAATTAATTGATAACCAGCAGCTAGAGCGATCGCTGCTGTTGTCGCTGAATCTAATCCCCCGGAAAGTAAAATGATCGCCTTTTTTGTCATTATCCTAATGTCACCTGTGTTTGTTGATAATTAGCTACTAAGATAAATTGTTTTAGCCACCGCGAACCTAACAAAATCTCCTGAATTGCCTCCCCTGCAAAAACGGGAATTTCGTATTCCTGACCATCAATTCTTACTCTGCCTAAATATATATCAAAAAATGCTTCTCCTTGAGCGGTTATCAATTTATTTTGTCGCAAAAAACGCCAATCAAGACTGTCAGCATCTTGACTATTTATGGCTAAAAACTCGGTAAAACCCGTATCCAGCATGACTTCTGTGGGGAGAATCAATCCATCATCGCCAACTAAATCGATATCAAAATAAATTTGTCCTTTGGTTCCAAATCTCCCTTCAATCATATTCTGCCACTAACTCCAGTTTCATTAATGCCAAAGATATGATGAATTTTGTCGGGATATTTTGCCCTTGCTTTTTTACTGGCCACTTCTTGATCGGGATCGATAAAATAATCGCCGCTATCGGGTTCGATCGCAATGTACCAACCATAATAATGTTTCATTAACCGGGGCTGTAAACTCTGAAAAATCGGCCAACAACGATGATAAAATTCTAATTGTCGGGCGCGATGTTTGGCCTTTTCTTCCTCGGTAGATTGCATCTCTGGAAAAACTCGACCACGACGCACTACTCGTTCAGAATTGTTGTTAGACATAGTATTTAACCTCTTGTTAGTAAATTAGGGATTGGGGAGATGGGGAGTGGGGAGAATAAATAAAAAGTAATCTCCTGACTTGAAAGAGGGTGTAGGGTGTAGGGTGTAGGGTGTGGGGTGTGGGGTGTGGGGTGTAGGGAAGGAAACCTCTTTCATCTCTGGGGGTGAAAATTTTTTCATCGAGACTGACTCCTGATAACTGACTCCTGATAACTGACTCCTGATAACTGACTCCTGACTCCTGACTCCTGACTCCTGACTCCTGACTCCTGACTCCTGACTCCTGACTCCTGATAACTGACTCCTGACTCCTGATAACTGATAACTGATAACTGATAACTGATAACTGATAACTGACTAGCGGACTCCTAAAAACTTATGGGTTTGGAGACTGAGACGCCATTGGGGATGCCGAAGAACATAATTAAAGACTAACTCTTTGCTTTCCACTGTATTCCATTCGGGTTGTAGATATTTAATCACCCCTTCCGATAACTTACTTTCCTGCATAGATGCCCAGTCTAAATCCTCTGGATGAGCCACGACAATTTTTAACTCATTTACCCGTGCATAAATACTAGGATCGGGCATTTTATAAGTTTTAGGAGAAAAAGTCACCCAATCGAAAACCCCAGTAAAAGGATGAGCGCCAGAAGTTTCTAAATGTACCCGTAAACCCTGATTTTTTAATTCCTTGGTCAAAGGATCAAGATTGTGCATCAAAGGTTCACCCCCGGTAATCACCACCATAGCGGGGTTAGCCCCTTTTGCCATCTCAACCAATTCCCGCACCGATTGTTGGGGATAACGGTGGGCATTCCAAGACTCTTTTTGGTCGCACCAGGGACAATAGACATCGCAACCTCCCAAACGGAGGAAAAAAGCATTGCTTCCCGTCCAAAAGCCTTCGCCCTGGACAGAATGGAAAGTTTCGACAACAGGAT
>NZ_JASJFF010000410.1:0-5144 GCF_030065435.1 Microcystis sp. M53603_WE2 | reverse complement strand
CCGACCATTGGAGGGATCGGGGGTAAAATTCAGGTACTTTTTCCCTGAAAATTAGGTAACTGACTACCTCAAAATCGGTAAAACCCCACACCCCACACCCCACACCCCACACCCTGCCCCCACCAACAAACTTTTTCAGCAAATCCTACTTAACAGATTTACCCCCCTCTGGTCAACAGGTCGCCACCAGGACTGGGAAAATGGGGAAATAGGGAAATTCAACTCAAACCCCTTCGCTGTGATTTCTCTGTGTTCTGACATGGAGAGCTTTATTGTCAACTAATCTTACACAGTCCAAGGTGTGCCGCAATAGCGACTCTTGTTCTGGTGTTGGGTAAAATCGGTAGCGATCGGCTTTCCCCATACCTGACCTTCTGGCATATATCCTGTAAATGCGCTAGTATTTAACAGTAAATCCAACCTAGAACGGCGGGGTTTCAGACCCAATTTTTTTGATGAAAAGTTTTTTTAAGAAACCTTATCGGTTAGGAATTTTGATGCTTGTATCGACAAGTTTAATGGCCTGTAGTGCCTTAAACTATAGCTCTTTTACGGAACTCGTGCCATCTTTCTCTCCCGCTCCTTCTCCCTCTCCTTTAGATGCGGCAACTTTACTTGTTTTAGAGAATAAAATCTATCAACAGGTCAATCGCTATCGTCTATCTCGCAATTTATCTCCCCTACTGTTAAATCGGGCAATTTCGCAACAGGCAAGATTACATAGCCAACGTATGGCCGCGGGTTTAGTTCCTTTTAGTCATCAAGATTTTGACAAAAGAGCGCAAACTATTGGTGTTTCGGTTCCCTATGAAGCGGTGGGGGAAAATGTGGCAGTTAATCAAGGTTATGATGACCCGGTAATGATTGCTGTGGATGGCTGGATTAAAAGTCAAGGTCATCGGAAAAATATGGAGGGAGATTTTGATAGTACCGGGATTGGAGTAGCGACGGATAATCAAGGAAAATTGTACTTTACTCAAATATTTCTAAAACGTCAATCCGCTCCTGTTTCTACTAATTCCCTTAGCTACGATCCTATCCAGAATCAATCTTTTTTAATTACCCTCGAAGAAAACACTAATTATCAAGTTAATCGCTACCGAATTTCTCAAAATTTACCGCCCCTACGTCTCGATGCTCGTATTAGTCATGAAGCTCGCTTATTTAGTCAAAAAATGGCCCATAAACAGGCTCCTTTTAGTCATGATGGTTTTGCGGGAAGAGTCAAGGCAGTACAAAGGAAGATTCCTTTAGAAAAAATGGGCGAAAATTTGGCTTTTATGAAGGGATATCCTGACCCCGTTAGCGTTGCCGTCAAGGGTTGGATTAATAGCCCCGGCCATCAAAAAAATATGGTTGGTGATTATAATCTCACCGGTATCGGTATCGCTAAAAATAATGTTGGTGAATATTATTTTACACAACTTTTTGTTAAAAAGCGTTGACAAAATCCCCCCGATGATACTTAAATTTAATTACCAGTTTTTAACATCAGTTATCAGTTATCATTTAAGTAGTCGGACATAAATTCTGTGGTCTATCTTAAGAAATGTAAATTGCCGCAATTCTTACTGACGACCGACTCCTTACCCCACAGTTAACTTTACTTTTGTCCAACTACTTATCAGGGAAATAAAGGCAGTCGTGCGATAGGCAAAAGCATTACAAATTTCCCTCCTGTCTCCTGTCTCCTGTCTCCTATCTTCTAACTATATGAACTTAGACAATTTTCAAGTGTGCGATCGAGATTTAAGCGATGACCTATTATCCCGTTATCTAGGGGTTAATTCGATCGCTGTAGATACAGAAACTATGGGATTAATACCGGGGCGCGATCGACTGTGTTTAATTCAACTCTGTGATCCCAGTGGTTTTGTCACCGCTATTCGCGTTTTTAGGGGGCAAACAGAGGCTCCTAATCTCAAAAAGGTCATGGAAGATGAGCGGATAGAAAAAGTCTTTCATTTCGCCCGTTTTGATGTGGCTCAATTATCCCATACTTTCGGCATTGCCACTCAACCGATTTTCTGCACCAAAATCGCCAGTAAACTGGCTCGGACTTATACCAGCAGTCACGGTTTAAAAAGTCTCGTGCAGGAATTGGAAGGCATAGAATTAGACAAAACCGCTCAGAGTTCTGATTGGGGAAATGCCGCTAATCTCACCCCACAACAACTGAGTTATGCTGCTAACGATGTGCGCTATTTACTGTCAGTGCGAGATAAATTAATTGTGATGATGCAAAGGGAAGAAAGATGGGAATTAGCCCAAAAATGCTTTAGTTGTATCCCCATCTTCACCGCTTTAGATTTACAGCAATACAAAGATATATTTGAGCATTAGCCAGCACAAGTTACAGTCTATTTAATAAGTAAATAGAAGAGAGATTTTGTCTTTGATCCCCCCTGCCCCCCTTGATAAGGGGGGTGCCGATAGGCGGGGGGATCGCCCTTGATAAGGGGGGTGCTGATCCCCCCTTAATCCCCCCTTAATAAGGGGGGTATCTGACAATTTTTAACACCCACCTACTTAGTATGATTGACTCCCAATCGAACTTTAAAAACCCAGTTATGGATTGTTTCTCCCCATCTCCCCCACTTCTCACTCCCCACTTCCCCACTCCCCACTTCCCACTTCCCTCACTGATGACTGATTACTGATCACTGAAAATGCTTCCTACTGCCAAAAGCTGCCAAGATCACAAAAAAGACCGCTATGATCGAAAATAGAAATCATCGTCATTGGTAGAGAATAGGTAAAAAATCTATGACATCTTATGCGGCCTCCTCTGCACGAGCCGAAATGAGCGAACTTCGGCGCCTAAAAACCCTACTACCTCCAGAATTACAAAGTTGGGTAACGGTAGAAGGTTCCACAGAGGTTAATCCCCCCCTGATCCGTTGTGAAGAAATTGGCAGAGATGAGGTAGAAATTCAGATAGATTTAGCCAAATGGGAAAATTTAGCCATCGATCAGCGTAATTTGCTCTTTTGGCATGAAGTCGCCAGGATTCAAAATGATAGTATTCCCCGGGAAGGCTGGGAAATGGCCGCCCTCGCTATTGGCTTAGGTGGTGCGGTGGGGGAATTATGGGTACAGGACGGGTTATTATTGCTTTTGGCTATGGGATTATGTGGGATTTCCGGTTATCGTCTCTGGCGCAAAAATAATGGCGATAAAATTCTCAAAGAAGCGATCGAAGCCGATGAAAAAGCGATCGCCTTGGCCACCCGTTTCGGTTATTCTCTCCCCAACGCCTACAAGAGCCTAGGCAGTGCCTTTAAAACCCTAATTGAACAAACGCCCAACCGTCGTCTGCGTAAGCGTTATGAGACCCGTTTAGATGCCCTGAGAAAGAGTGCAGCCAAAGCGAAAGCCCAAACCCAAGGCCGTCCGCCCCTAGGTGAGATTCGTTAGCCGATGATCACAGGTAATCTCTGACATTACCCATTGGTATTTGGGGAAAAGTGTAGTAAACATTTAAGTGGGTCATCAGGCCTTGTTCATCTATCAAACCACCTCTTTGTGTCGATGACTTCCCAAATTCCTGAAACACGTTTTCTGATCATTCCGATGGAGTATCCGGTTTTGCGGATGCCGGATCGCTTGACTGTCTTGGAAGCAGTACAGTTCAAGGATTTGTTTCACCATCTCATCGCCCAAACACCCACTCCCGAAAAAGTCATTCTTGATCTAAATGCCACTCAATTTATGGATAGTAGTGGTGTGGGTGCTTTAGTGCATAATCTCAAAGCGGCTAGGGAAAAAAATATCGAGTTAGCTCTGGCTAACGTCCATCCCCCAGTGATGGGGGTTTTATCGATTACGGGACTAGATCAATTATTCACTTTCCAAACCTCCCCCCTAGCAGCCCAAGAAAAGGGCTTTACTGCCAATGAAAACCATCTACCGGAAACCCATCCCTCGATTCGCAGTTGGTTAAAGCGCGGTCTTGACATTGTTGGTGGAATCGTGGGTTTATTAATCACGGGGGTTATTTTTGTCCCCATTGCTATTGCTATTAAGTTAGACAGTCCGGGTCCAATTTTTTTCAGTCAAACCCGCTGCGGTTGGTTGGGAAAGGAATTTAAAATTCTTAAGTTTCGTTCCATGTGTGTGGATGCAGAAGCACTCAAGGATAAAATCCCTAATCAAGCGGAGGGAGCTTTTTTTAAAAATAAAAATGATCCCCGGATTACCCGGGTAGGAAAATTTTTACGTCGCACCAGTTTAGACGAATTGCCCCAGTTTTGGAATGTGATCACCGGTGAAATGAGTCTTGTTGGCACTCGTCCTCCCACCCCCGATGAGGTGGAACGCTACGATGTTCCCCAATGGCAACGTTTAGATGTAAAACCCGGTATGACGGGAGAATGGCAGGTGAATGGTCGTTCTCGGGTGAGTAATTTTGAAGAGGTAATTCAACTAGATTTGCGCTATCAAGAAAATTGGAGTTTAGGCTACGATCTACAACTGATTTTTAAAACAATTTTGATTCTCTTTCAAAAAAACAGTGGTGCCTTCTGAAGTCTTAAATTCCCCTTCTTCCCCCCTCCAATTCTATCTACAAGTCCGGACGGAATTGGCAGCTTTAATCCCAGTCCTACAATGGTTTGAATCCCACGGCCGTTCTTTTCTACCCGACTCGGTGCTTTGGCAGTGTAAGGTGGCTTTAGCAGAAGGATTTACTAATACTGTCCGTTACGCTCACCAACATTTACCACCGACCACAGCGATCGATCTAGAATTAACTTTTTCGTCCCATTCTCTAGAAATAAAAATATGGGATCACGGTCAACCTTTTGATCTGCAAGCCAAACTTGATTCTCTACAACAACATCCCCTCGCACCTTTGGAAATGGAAAGCGATCGAGGATTACTTTTCATGCGTTCTTTTACTGATACTTTACAATATATCCGCACTGGCGAAGGGAGAAATTGTTTAATTCTCCAGAAAAGCTTTTAAGTCAATTTATCCCCTGCTGGAAACTCCGTCCATCGTACAGGTTTCCAGACGAGAAAAAAGAATTATGCCACCACCCACACCCCACACAAGGGTGGGAAGATGTCCCCAGGGTGCTTTGAGAGAGAAAGTAATTTGATCGTAGTATAACCACTTGTTATTAACTCGCCAACCGACTTTT
>NZ_JASJFF010000696.1:0-1047 GCF_030065435.1 Microcystis sp. M53603_WE2 | reverse complement strand
GACGAATTGCTAATAAATCAATACTGGGAAAAGTCATGTTCAGCCACGGTTAAATACTGTAAAAATATCTTAGAATATTCGTAAACCTTTGTTAAGAAAGCGCTCCATGTCCCTAGAGCTATTATCCCTAGAAAATATTGAAGAAATCGCCCACCAATACGGATACTGGGCAGTATTTATCGGTATCACCCTCGAAAATACCGGGATTCCCATCCCAGGAGAAACCATCACCATTGTCGGCGGCTTCCTTGCTGGTAGCGGTGATTTGAACTATTGGTTAGTTTTAGTCAGCGCAATTACAGGAGCAGTTTTGGGCGATAATTTTGGCTATTGGCTCGGTCGCGCTGGAGGTTGGCCGTTTTTGTTAAAAGTTGGCAAATTCTTTCGTATTCCGCCTCAAAAACTAGAATTAGCCAAGGAACAATTTAGTAAAAATGCACCCCGGGCGGTCTTTTTCGGTCGCTTCGTGGCTTTGTTAAGAATCTTTGCCGGTCCCATGGCGGGAATTGCCCGAATGCCCTACGGTCGCTTTTTCCTCTGTAATCTCGGTGGGGCAACGGTGTGGGCGACGATTATGGTGACATTATCTTTCTTTTTAGGCCGTTTGTTCCCCTTGCACCAGTTAGTTACTTCTATGGCTCGTTTTGGTATCTTGGCTTTAATTATCGTCCTAGCCTGGACAATTATTCACCCCATCCTTGAGTCACGGAAAAAGGTGGCTTAAGTCCGTCATTTCAGTTATCAGTTATCAGTTATCAGTTATCAGTTATCAGTTATCAGTTATCAGTTATCAGCTTTTGAAGGCAAGAGGCAAAAGACAGAATCTGACAATTCTCCTACCTAAAAAGAAGGTTAGAAACTAGGCACATCAAAGCTTTTAGCTATCCCCTGGAAAGAAGGGGGCTTGTTAAGTACCTAGGCAAAATTAATTACATACTCGCCTCCAAAATTGTCCAGCACTTTTTTAACGTAAGCGAGGAGGCTCTTTCGGTCTTTATAGGCGCTAAATTCAATCCATTCATATTTTAAAAATCTCCATAATATTTC
>NZ_JASJFF010001095.1:0-6047 GCF_030065435.1 Microcystis sp. M53603_WE2 | reverse complement strand
ATCGCCACTATCGAAGACTTGGGACAGTCCATTAGTGACATTCCAAATCGAAAAAGAACGACCACCGTAGGCAAAAAGTTGGCTATATTGACCTTGGGCGTTAAGTCCGTCAATGCTAGAAACATCTAAACGTCCGAGATTTTGGGCTAATTGCAATTGGGCCGCATTAGGGAAAGCATTGGGGTCTAAAGTTAGAGTAGAAACTCGTCGAGCCTCATTTCTAGTATCCCCTTCATTGGCAGTAATTAAATAGGTTTGTCCAGCGATGGTAACGGTAGCAATCGTATCCGGTTGATATAAGCCAAAAACCGGCCAATTCTTAATTCTCACTGCTGGGGAATTAGCCGATCCTCCAAATACTACCCCATCTCGATCGCTTGCATCTAAACCATTACCCGGTGCGTTAAAATCCTTAGCTCCCAGGGGTAAAATACTGGTGACTTGAGCGTTAACAATATCGACTATCGCAATAGCATTATTTTCCTGTAGAGACACCCAGGCAGTGGTTCCATCGTCGGCAACGGTGATGTATTCTGGTTCCACATCTTGGGAAACCGTTTGACCGGGGAAAATGCGGACTCCCTGATTTCTTAAAGTGTTCTCTTGACCATTAAAACGGGTAAAGGTAGCAGTGTTGACCGTGGCATTGAGAACACCAGTGCTAAGGTCAATAATACTAACGGAACCATTGGGATCGATCGCCCCTCTTGCTTCCCCTTCGTTAGCGACCAAAACCCGATTACCGTCAGGAGTAAAGGTTAACATATCCGGTAAAGCACCCACAGTAACCTGACTCTGAAAGACACCATTAGTATTGAAAAAGACCACACTGCCGTTATTGGTAATCTGACTAGCTTCCATGGCCACGGCCACGATACCATTTTTGATGGCAACGCTGTTAACCCCTGCACCGTAGGGACTAAGATCGATCGAGGGTAAGGGAATTGGACTAGCGGGATTGCTGATATCGGCAATATCTAGACGATTATTGGGACCGGTCACGAATAATTTTCGACTAGCTGGGTCATAAGCGGGGATTTCTGCCCCGAAGTTATTAGCAGCAGTTGTACTATTGCCAAGACTGCTCAATCGGGTGATATTTAAAGCTGAGGCAGATTCGGTAACAATATTGATACTGCCAGCAATTGACAGCAAGGTTAATAAAAATTGCCAATGGTGACGATAGATAGGATGAATCATATTTTTAGCTGAAAACCTGCAAAAAAAGGCTAAACAATTGCATTTTTTCAGCCCCAAGTTAAAGGAAGATTAAACAAGAGAGAAATTAAGGATATCTTCAAAATTTGGCCAAGGTCAGTAAAAGCGAACTAGGAGAAGGAGTTCCTCGATCGCTTTTTAGTTGAACGGCTCATTTACCGGAGTGATAACATGGTTTAGTATAAGCTCGATCAATATGGAATCAAGACTCGTGTTATCTATTCTCCTAGCCGATTTCAAGATCATTTTTGAACGTGACCCCGCTGCCCGCAACTGGTTAGAGGTACTGTTTTGTTATCCTGGATTACAGGCTTTACTGTGCCATCGCTTCGCCCATTGGCTATATCAGATCGGGATTCCCTTTATTCCCCGTTTAATTTCCCATCTTGCCCGTTTTCTGACTGGTATCGAAATTCACCCCGGCGCCCAAATTGGTCAGGGTGTTTTTATCGACCATGGCATGGGAGTTGTCATCGGAGAAACCGCCATTATCGGTGATTATGCCCTCATCTATCAGGGAGTTACTTTAGGAGGGACGGGGAAAGAAAGCGGTAAACGTCACCCGACTCTAGGGGAAAATGTGGTCGTCGGCGCTGGGGCCAAGGTTTTAGGTAATATTTATCTGGGTAATAACGTTCGCGTCGGTGCTGGTTCTGTGGTCCTACGCGATATTCCCGCCGATTGTACCGTTGTTGGTGTACCCGGTCGTTTAATCTATCGCGCTGGGACGCGGGTGCAACCCCTCGAACACGGTGATTTACCCGACTCGGAAGCGGTGGCTATTCGCGCCTTGGTGGACCGCATCGAACAACTGGAAAAACAAGTGTACGAATTGCGGCTAGAACGGTCAAAAGAACCAGATTATCGGATTAATTGCCCAGTTTTAGCCCATTTAGAAGAAGAAGCGAGTCATGGCTGTTGCCCTGCGGCCGATCAAGATATGCGCGAGTTTCTCGAAAGAGCGGTTTAACCCCGAGAATCTTTTGATATGATAGAAGACTGGTTTTCTAGTAGCTGAAACCCATTCGTCAAAGCTATTATTGTTAAGGACTACTTGGCACCATCCGATGGCTCAAACTGACTCGATCCGTATCCGTGGCGCCCGACAACACAATCTCAAAAATGTTGATCTCGAATTACCCCGCAATCAGTTGATTGTTTTTACGGGAGTGTCGGGATCGGGCAAATCTTCCCTCGCTTTCGACACTATTTTTGCCGAGGGACAGCGCCGCTATGTGGAGTCCCTCAGCGCCTATGCGCGCCAATTTTTAGGACAATTGGATAAACCCGATGTGGATGCGATCGAGGGTTTAAGTCCGGCTATTTCCATTGACCAAAAATCCACTTCCCACAATCCCCGTTCTAGTGTGGGAACTGTAACGGAAATTTACGATTACTTGCGTTTATTGTTCGGTCGTGCCGGTGAACCCCATTGTCCCCATTGCGATCGCAATATTGCCCCCCAAACCATCGATCAAATGTGCGATCGAGTGATGGAATTAGCCGATAAAACCCGATTTCAAATCTTAGCGCCAGTAATTCGCGGCAAAAAAGGCACCCATAAGCAATTAATCTCTAGTTTGGCCTCCCAAGGCTTTGCCCGGGTGCGGATTGACGGCAAGGTAGTAGAATTATCCGAGGGCATCGAGTTAGATAAAAAACATCTTCATGATCTTGAAATTGTTATCGATCGCCTGATCAAAAAAGAGGGTTTACAGGAAAGATTAGTGGATTCTTTAACCACTTGTTTAAAGCATTCCGATGGTGTAGCGATTGTGGAAATTCTCGATGAGAATAACGAAGATAATCCCGAAGTTACCAAAGAAATTATCTTTTCCGAAAAATTTGCCTGTCCCGAACACGGGGCAGTTATGGAAGAGTTATCCCCCCGTTTATTCTCTTTTAATTCTCCCTATGGTGCTTGTCCCAACTGTCACGGATTGGGCAGTTTACGGAAATTTTCGGCAGATTTAGTCATTCCAGACCCGAAACAACCGGTTTATTCGGCTATTGCCCCCTGGTCAGATAAGGATAACTCCTACTATCTTTCTCTCCTCTACGGTTTAGGGCAAGCTTTAGGTTTTGAAATTCAAACCCCTTGGCAGAAACTAACAAAAACCCAGCAAGATATCATTCTCTATGGGAGTAAAGAACCGATCTATTTTGAAGATGATTACCGTTATGATACTGGTCGCGGTTACTATCGAGAATTTGCGGGAGTTATCAATATCTTAGATAGGAATTATCAAGAAACCACCTCGGAAGTTATTAAACAAAGACTAGAGAAATATATTGTTAACCAAACCTGCGAAGTTTGTCACGGAAAAAGATTAAAACCGGAAGCTTTATCGGTACGTTTAGGACAATATACGATCACGGATTTTACCGGAGTTACCATTCGGGATTGTTTGCAGAGAATTAATGATTGTCATTTAACCCCAAGACAAGCATTAATTGGGGAATTAGCCCTCAAAGAAATCAAAGCGAGACTACAATTTTTAATCGATGTGGGATTAGATTATCTTACCCTCGATCGACCGGCGATGACTTTATCCGGGGGAGAATCCCAACGAATTAGATTAGCTACTCAAATCGGTTCGGGATTAACGGGAGTATTATACGTTCTCGATGAACCTAGCATTGGATTACACCAAAGAGATAATAGTAAACTGTTAGAAACCCTGCAAAGATTGCGAGATTTAGGTAATACTTTAATTGTCGTCGAACACGATGAAGAAACGATTCGGGCAGCCGATTATGTGGTCGATATCGGTCCGAAAGCGGGGATTCATGGCGGAGAAATCATCTGTCAAGGCAGTTTTAAAACCCTTTTAAAGTCCAAAAAATCGATAACAGGGGCCTACTTATCGGGCCGCAAAGTTATTGAAACTCCCCCCCAAAGAAGGGAAGGGAATGGTAATGCTTTAGTCTTAAAAAATTGCCATCAAAATAACCTAAGAAATATTGATGTAACGATTCCTTTAGGAAAATTAGTCTCGATTACGGGGGTATCTGGTTCGGGCAAATCTACCCTAATTAATGAGTTATTATATCCAGCTTTACAACATCATTTAACCCGTTTAACTCCCTTCCCCAAAGAGTTAGAGAAAGTGGAAGGATTGGACGCGGTTGATAAAGTAATTGTCATCGACCAATCACCGATAGGACGCACTCCTCGGTCAAATCCTGCCACCTATACGGGGGTTTTTGACATTATTCGCGAGATTTTCACCGAAACCATCGAAGCAAAAGCTAGAGGTTACAAAGCGGGGCAGTTTTCTTTTAATGTTAAAGGAGGACGCTGTGAAGCTTGCCTAGGCCAAGGAGTAAACGTCATCGAGATGAATTTTCTCCCCGATGTCTATGTGCAGTGTGATGTGTGTAAAGGGGCGCGTTATAATCGGGAAACCCTACAGGTTAAGTATAAAGGTTATTCGATCGCCGATGTCTTAGATATGACGATCGAGGAAGCATTAAAGGTCTTTGAAAATGTCCCCCGGGCCACCACCAGATTACAAACTCTCGTGGATGTGGGTTTAGGATACTGTAAACTCGGTCAAAGCGCCCCCACTTTATCCGGTGGGGAAGCGCAAAGGGTGAAATTAGCGGCCGAATTATCCCGACGGGCCACGGGAAAAACCCTATATTTGATCGATGAACCGACTACGGGGTTATCTTTTTATGATGTGCATCATCTCTTAGATGTGTTACAAAGATTGGTCGATAAAGGTAATTCGATTATCGTCATCGAACATAATCTCGACGTGATTCGCTGTAGCGATTGGATTATTGATTTGGGACCGGAAGGAGGGGACAAGGGAGGAGAATTAATCGCGGTGGGAACACCGGAAACCGTGGCTAAATGTGAAAAATCCTACACCGGTCATTATCTTGCCCAAGCATTACTTCAATATCCCCCAAAAAAGCGGGATAATATTAGGGAAGAACACAGAGATAATAAAGCCAATGATCAAGATTAGTATTTAACTCTTGTTCGCTCTTAATTTCCTGACCGGTTTTCCCAGAATAAATTTTAATCTCTTGAAAGTAAGACCTTAACTGTCTTAATTGTTCTTTGGGGGTGGCGTAATAATTTCGCAGACGAAAATTATGGGGTTCATCCCGAATAATTGCATAGTCAGCAGTCAATAACTGTTGGTAGCTAAGAGAGGGATTACAGGCCCGCAAAATCGCCCAGATGACTAAATTGACATAGCTACTAAAAGGATTCAAACTAATCTTTTTTTTCCAATCGAATTCTGGGATAATTCCCTGAAGATTATGACTAGAAAAGCAAAAATAACCACCCGCTTTACCGATGCGGCTAATTTCCTCTAAAACTAGAAAACGGTCAGCAGGGGAAATATAATCAATGCCATTAAAACTAAAGAGAATAAAATCAAAATAATTATCGGCAAATTGTTCTAGATTTCTAGCATCGGCCACTTGCCAGACTAAATGGGGGAATTTTTGACGACAAGCGGCGATCATTTCCGTAGAATAATCAACACCGATATATTCTCCCACAAGAGGGGCAAAATACTTCGTAGTCCGTCCCGCACCTACCCCTAAATCAAGCATTTTCATCGTCGATAAACGCTCTTGCAGCAGAGTTAAAATTGTCTTTTCTGCTGGCTGTAGCGCGGTTAATTGGGCATAATAACCGACAATACTAGGGTCTCTATAGGTTTGCTGATTTTTGTCCTTAATCATTCTTGAGCACTCTTTCCTCATAATCTGGCTGTTTTTCTCTTACTAATAATTCACCTTCCCAACCGCCAATTACTTCTTCAAAAAAGCCTTCTTGCCATTGGCTAAATGTAGTTTTT